>JALOPY010000009.1 GCA_025453735.1 bacterium
CCAGGAATGAATCAAATGGTGAATGTTGTTTTTCAGCCGACCAGCGAAGCAACATCAAATGCAAAACTAACGATTATGAGCAACGATCCTGATTCCAGCCTGGCTGTTGTGCTGATGAGCGGCACCGGTCGCGCTTTGATTGAGCCTCGATTGAGCTATTCGCCTGAGATGCTTAATTTTGGCGATGTGATCGTGAATGCCAGCACGACGAGAACTATAACCATACAAAATTTAGGCGACCTACCGTTGAAGCTATTTGAAATCTCGGCGTTTGATACGCATTTTGTTGCCAATATCGACACGGCTGTCATTGAAGGTGGGAACTATCTTAATTTTTCTGTGACTTTCACGCCAAAAGATACCTCAAATTATCAAAGCAGTTTGGAGATTAGAAGCAATGATCCATCAAATTATTACATTCTGATTCCACTCACTGGAAAAGGAAAATCGCGAATCCAGCAGATTGTTGTTTCGCCGCCGTCACTGGATTTTAAGGAGGTGCGACTGCATTATGAGTCGACCAATTATATGTGGATCGGCAATTTGGGAAGCCAGCCCTTAACCGTTACCAATATCGTTTCCAATAACAGGCACTTTGTTCCACAGCTCACTTCTTTTACATTGGAGCAGAATCAGAATCGGCATGTACCCATTAAATTTACGCCAGATTCGATAAAAACTTTTAAGGGCGCACTAACAATATTCAGCAATGATCCGGTCGCTGCAAATCTGGTTGTTCCGGTTTCAGGAGTTGGAAGAGATTCGCTGAATCAGAAGATCGCCGCTTCGACGGATAGCCTTTATTTTGGACGAGTCGCGATTAATAATACCAAAATTCTAAACCTGACTCTATCGAATTCAGGAGAAAAGCTGCTGAGAGTTTACAACATCATTTCCACGAATGCAGCATTCACTGTAAATTTGAAAACTTTCCAGGTTATGCCAAACGCCAGTCAGGTGCTTTCGATTTCATTTATACCAACTGCTACTATTACCTACCTGGATTCTTTGCGAATCCTGAGTAATGATCCCACAAAAGGTACGTTGATCGTAAAGCTGAAAGGAATCGGAACGGACCCGTTACCACAGAAAATCGCGGTCTCCGACACGCTGCTTCCGTTTGGCACTGTTCCGACGGATCGATCAAAATCCTTATCTTTTACGATTTATAACCAGGGTGAGAAAAATCTGGAAATTTTCGAGTTCTCAATCAATAACAATCAATTTGCAATCGATCAGAAATGGCAGATCATCAAACCGGGACAGCATAGCTATGCAACCGTTATATTCTCGCCCAAAAGCTCTGGCTCAGTCACTGCATATCTGACGATAAAATGCAATGATCCCAATAAGCCTGAGTATCGAATTCGTCTAACCGGCGCGGGGGTGATTTATACAGGTCCAAGGATTTCGCTGCAATCTGCTTCAATCAATTTCGGGAATACACTGGTTGGGGTTACCAAGAAACTTGCACTCTGGATAATCAATTCCTCGAAAACTGATATTTTAAAAATTACCCAGTTTGCCAATACCAACCAGTCATTTGCTGTCAATCCTGCGACGATTAATATTGCGCCGCAAGACAGTGAAGCTGTTCAGATCATTTTCAAGCCACAATATGATGGCAATCATTCAGCCAATATCACGATTACCTCGAATGATAAATACCAGACTTCGCTTCAATTCTGGGTTTATGGGCATGCAATTGAAGAAACGATTGGACAAAATTATCTCACTAGCCTGGGGTGGAAAACTGATGCTTATGCTCCGGTCGGGGATTATTTCAGTCCCAATCCGCATACCGATAGTTTATTGAGTTCCGCTCCCGATCGAGCCTGGTTTATCAAAGACGTTTTTATTACTGAAGACCTACTTTCAGCAGTCATGAATATTTGCTTTAATGATCAGATTCAGCTATTCATTAATGGCAATCTGGTATCCGAACAGAACTCAACGCAACCGTTATATTGGAATATCACGAATCTCAATGTCAAAAAATATTTAAAATTTGGAAGAAACCGAATTTCCATTCGGGTCTGGAATCTCAATGATCTTGGTGGATTCGATTGTGAGCTAATTGTCAATGGACTGGCAAGAATAAAACGAGGCGACCAGAATTGGACACATCCCGATGCAACCTGGAATTATTTTGGACAGATGGGTCTGGTATATCCAAATCCGCCAACAGATAGCCCATTCAATCGGCTTTGGTTCCACTATGAATATGGTCTGGCCGAGCTCGATTCCATCACAGCAAATTGGGTGTTCGAGCCAACCGGTAAAGATACGCTGTATGATGGAACACCTTATGGGCAGAGGGCTGTATTGCATAATATTAATTGGATTCAAGGAGTCATTGGACAGGCAATGCAATTCGGTGGTGTGGCGAATTCTTACGTCGAATTATTCACCAATTTTAATCGAGTTCCACAAACTGTAGAATTATGGTTTAACTGTTTCGGACAGCGACAATATCGGCAAAATATCATCACCAACAAAGGCGCTGCTGAGTATGGACAGGGATTATTCATCAGTCCCACGATGAGATTGGGCGTCTATTATTACGACGGGGAATATCTAACTAACTTTGTCGTAAATCCAAATACCTGGTATTTTATTTCGACCATGTATAAATCCGACAAGATACTTGTTTATGTCAATAATGTGTTAGTGGGTTCTGTCACTTACTCACAAGGCAATCCAGTCGGATCCGCGGTCTGCTACCTCGGCGGTAATCCTGAATCTCCGGATCTATCTGGATTTTATGGAGCCATCGATGAGCTTCAGATTAAAAATACAGAAACGATGCCGACACAGATGCAGGAGGTGGCAACAATTTCTATCGATGCGCCAGAACATGCCACCAAGGGAATGCAACTTGAGTTGAATTTCGATATTTATCCAACGCAATTCAAAATTCTCTCCGGATATTTTGAATATTCCTGGGGTGGGAGCGATAATTTTAGAGCGAAACGATTCACAAAACCAGATTCGATCTATAGCTCCCCGCTGCAACTCACGATCCCAGCAGATTCAATTGACATTCGAGGATTGAAGTATCGCATTACGCTTCAAACCGATTATGGTCAGGTTCAATATCCAGGCTATGAACCTCAAAATGGCGATTTCGCCTGGATCGAAGTGGTAACAGATCAAGAAAGCTATCCGTACACTTTTCCAAAAAAGATTCATCGCATGATTTCGGTTCCTTATGTTCTTGACGAACCATCTGTTCAATCAAGACTTTCGAACAACCTGGGAGCCGTAGATCCCTATAAATGGCGTTTATTTAAGTGGAATGAAACAGACACTCATTATGTTGCTTATGATGATACCTCAGAACAATGGGATTTCAGCTTTACTCCTGGTGAAGCGTTCTGGTTAATTACCAAAGACACCTTAAGAATTAGTGCTGGCCCAGGTCATTCTCCTGTTAATGAATCTTTTCGTATCAACCTGAAACCAGGCTGGAACATGATTGGAAATCCATTCCCATATAAGATTGACTGGAGTGATATTGAAAAAACTTCCAATTTAATATCAGATCCAATTTATCGGGAGACAACAGATTCGATCGGATGGGTCTATAATATTGAAACACTAAGGCCAGGGGAAGGCTATTTTGTTTGGAACGGCGACGTTACGAATCGGAGCTTGATCGTGCCGCCTCAGGAAAGTTCAATCTATCAGCTAAAAAAATCCAACGCGTTGTCACATAAATATATTGCTGCATGTCAGGAGCAATCCATTTTGCTTGCTGCTGATGTTCGCTGCGGAATATATATGGACAAGGATAATCTATTTGGCGTGGCGGAGAGTGCTTCTGATAAATATGATCTATTTGATTTAAAGGAAGCGCCAGCCATTGGAGATTATGTTTCGCTCTGGATTAATAATTATGATTGGGAGAGTCATCGCGGCGCTTATACGGTTTCCGATGGCTATATTTGGAACCTGGTGGTCGATTATTCTCTCGAAAAGCCAGAAGATCTGGTAACAATAAAATTCATGGAGTTAACCGAGGTTCCGGAAAATTGGCTAATCTACTTGTTCGATCTTTCCGATGATATCGCAATGAATCTCGAAAGCCAAAAGCAGCTTTCCTTCAAACCAAAAGCAGGTGTTGTTGCCAAGAAACAATACAAATTGGTCATTGGAAGCGAACAGTTTGTCAAGCAAAATTCTGAAAATATCCCATTGGTTCCCCTGGAATTTGAGCTATTCCAGAATTATCCGAATCCGTTCAATGCCGCAACGACGATTTCATTTAATTTGCCCAAACGAATGCAGGTGTCTGTTAAGATTTATAATATTCTCGGACAATTGGTGAAAACCATTGTGGATGAGGAAGTTCGTGCCGGGAATCATAAAATTCATTGGGATGGACGAAGCAATCAAGGCAGTCTTGTGTCAACAGGTGTTTATATTATCAGGCTAGAAGCCAAACAAAACGTAGCAGTCAAAAAATTATTATTAATCAAGTAAAATTTCGGAGCGAAATATGCGAAAAATTTGCATCATAATTTTGCTTTTATTTGTTCTTGCAGAAATGGCGTACCCTCAAGCAAACGGCGGAATGATAAAGACGGGAATCGTTCTCCAGAAATGGACAATTGATGGGGTGCAGGACCCGATTTCAGAGGGTACTTTTCCAATTGAATTGATTTATCCGGTTCGCGAAAATTTCAATCTGCAGGTCAGTCATTCGCCGGCATTATCCCGGTTTGGCTCCAGCAATCTGTCAGGATTGTCTGATACCTGGGTCCGATCCACGTACTCGCTTCCAGATAATCGGACAATGCTCAGCGTGGGCGTGGGATTGCCGACCGGAAAGACCGATCTCAATAATTCTGAAATGGGCATAACGGCATTATTAAGCCAGAACGCTTTTAAATTCCGGTTGCCGGTTTTCGGTCAGGGATTAACGATAAGTGCCGGAGCGATGTATGCTTATCCTGTCAATGATCAGTTGACTTTTGGCACCGGAATCAACTACGTGTTTCGAGGGAATTACAAATTCAGCCAGAGTCAAGCGGATAAGTTTAATCCAGGCGATCAAATTGGACTTAATGCCGGACTGGACTATTTAATCACACCAAAACTTCGGACTAATATCGATTTTATCCTGAACTATTATACTGCTGACAAACTGGGAAGCACAGAAATCTTTGCATCAGGTCCCAAACTGACTGCAAAAGCGGGATTCCAATATCAGGTACCTTTTGGATTGCTCTGGTTGCGCTCATTTTATCGTTACAAAGCGAAGAATGAAAGCTGGGATGGGCAGTCCCTGGTACCAGAATCTAAAAATACAAATATTACACAGCGAGAAATTGAGCTGGGCGGGAAAATTCCATTATCTGATATTTTGATGTTAATGATAAACGGAGAAATAAGATCGTATGTAGAGAATGAAGTCGGAGACGGCTGGGTCGATCTGGCAGGATTGGGCTTCGGCTATGAATTGCTGATTTCTGAAAAATTTGCCTTATCGATGGCGTTCAAAGTATTTTTCGGAGATGGAAATTTTAACAATGTGAATCCAACCATGACAGGCACGGAATTTCATATTGGAACTCAATGGAACTTTTAACTTTTAAAATGAGGGATGTGTAATGAGAAACAGCACGTTTATTTTATCAACAATGTTGCTATTTGTACTTCTAAACGTTGCGGCTGCGCTATCACAAAATGATGCCAGGACGCTTGCTATCTTAGATTTTTCTAACAACAGTCTTTTAGAAAAAGAGAAATATTCATCGCTATCACCTGGCATCGCCGAGATTATGATTACTGAGCTCAGCAATATTCAGAGTATCAAACTGGTCGAACGGCAGAAAATTAATTCTTTGATGCGTGAAATGGAGCTGTCACAAAGTGGCTTGATCTCAGAGGATAAAGGAATTCAAGTCGGAAAACTGTTAGGCGCGCAATTTCTCGTTATGGGCAGCTATATGGTTTCTTTTGGTGAGAAGATCCGAGTCGATATGCGTATTGTTGAAGTTGAAACTGGATTAACGATCAAAGCAGAACAAGTTACTGATAAGGTTAAAAACCTATTCGGCATCATAAAAAAATTGAATGAAAAAATTACCAATAACCTTGATATAAAGCTTTCAAAACAGGAACAGCAAGCTCTAAAAAGCTCAGAAATTTCACAAGATGTCATTGAAATTTTTTCCAAAGGATTAGAATTCGAGAAAAGAGGGAAGGTCGATGAAGCGAAAAAAATGTACTATCAAACGTTAAAAAAGGACTCGAATTTCGAGCCTGCCAAAAAGCGATTGCAGGAATTATCCAAATAAAGCTGTTTCAAATAATTTATGGTAGCGCTACTGCATAATTAATTTGCAGCGGCGTCACTGTTCGATTTAGAGTGCCTACAGTTATAAAACTATATAAATTTCTGCCACAATTATTTTCGCACTTGAAATTACGAAAGATCTGATCGCAATCTGATTGGGTAGTCACTCTATATTTTTTAACGTTTCCACATGCTTCACATGTGATAATTAATTCTTTGACTCGAACGTTTTGCATTGAAATTACTCCTAATTGATTCATCTTAAATAATGCTTAAATCATTGATGGTCATTTTGCAATTTTTATACCAATTTTGCAAAGCCATGTAACTAGCTGATAAACAATAGATAGTGCTTTCTTATCGAAATGTTAAAAATGTATCATTGTGGACAATCGTTTCAATAGCAATACATACGATTTATAAATTCAAGCTCAATCAATTCAAAAAAATCAAAGTCAGACGAATGAAACTCACTATTATAATTCTACTCTCGTTTTTAATACTATTTGTTTATCGATTTAGCAAGAAAAAACCGAACCAGATTCGCTTGCGTCGAAGAGAAATTTTGGACAGATTACGAAACAAGAGCGGGTAAAATTCTTGTAGAAAAAATAATCAAAATAAAAAAAAGTCTTGCATTATAGTTAATTAATTTGTATATTTATGCGCGAAAAAGCGGGAGTAGTTCAGTGGTAGAACACAACCTTGCCAAGGTTGGGGTCGCGAGTTCAACCCTCGTCTCCCGCTCAATTTTTAGGCGGCGTAGCCAAGTGGCTAAGGCGGAGGTCTGCAAAACCTCTATTCATCGGTTCGACTCCGATCGCCGCCTCAGCGACAAAACGATTTACGCCGGGGTGGCGGAAATGGCAGACGCAAGGGACTTAAAATCCCTCGGATATTTATATCCGTGCCGGTTCAACTCCGGCCCTCGGCACCAAAGTAAATCAAATCGCTGCGAAATGCGGGAAGAGCGGAGTCAATTTTACTATGACACGCTTTTTTAGTTTAAGATGAATTAATTGGGCGATTAGCTCAGATGGTTAGAGTACTTGCTTGACATGCAAGGGGTCACCGGTTCGATTCCAGTATCGCCCACAAAAAGTCGCAAGAAAAAAGGGGATGCCGAATTCTGAATATTTGAATTCGGCTATCTGATATTAGGAGGTCTGTTAAACATTTCTTTAAGAATAGGTCAGGATGTCCAGGGTAAAAATAACTTTTCCAGATGGTGATGTAAAAGAATATCAAAAAGGAATATCGGCGCACGAAATTTTAAGCCAATTAAATAATAGATCGTTAGCTCAAAAAGCAGTTGCCGCTCGTTTCAATAACCGACTTGTCGATCTTACACACCCAATAAATGCAGACGGGAATCTGGTATTTGTTACATCCGACACGACTGAAGGCATGGATGTCTTCTGGCATAGCTCCGCGCATATTATGGCACATGCCATAAAAGTGCTTTATCCGGAAGCTAAATTCGGATTTGGTCCAGCTTTGCAGGATCGCTTTTTCTACGATTTTGATATTAACGAATCACTGACTCCCAATGATCTGGAAAAAATCGAACAAAAGATGAAAGAGATTGTTGATCAAAACAATCCATTCACCCGCGAAGAAATAACGAAAGAAGCTGCCATAAAGCTATTTCAACAGCGCAACGAACCCTATAAAGTCGAGCACATTGAAGATTTAGAAGATAGCACCAGTATTTATCGAGAAGGCGACTTTATCGATCTCTGTTCCGGACCTCATGTGCCAAGCACCGGCATGGTGAAACATTTTAAGCTTCTCGCAATTTCCGGAGCCTACTGGAAGGGAGATGAAAAGAATCCCATGCTCCAGAGAATTTACGGAGTTTCATTTCCCAAGAAATCCCAATTGGATGATTTCCTGTACAAATTAGAAGAAGCCAGGAAACGCGATCATCGCAAATTAGGCAAGGAGCTTGATCTCTTTAGCATTAATGATGATTGCGGAGCAGGACTCATTTTATGGCATCCCAAGGGCGCTTTGGTTCGAAAAATGATCGAAGACTTCTGGCGAGATGAGCATTTAAAAGCAGGCTATGAATTAGTATTTACGCCTCATATTGCCAGACGCGACTTATGGGGCAAAAGCGGACACCTCGATTTCTATGCTGAAAACATGTATTCTCCGATTGAAATGGAGAATCTGCAATATCAGCTAAAACCCATGAATTGTCCTTTTCACTTGTTGATCTATAAAAGCCAGGGGAGAAGCTATCGAGATTTGCCGATTCGATGGGCAGAATTGGGAACTGTTTATCGTTATGAGCGATCAGGCGTGTTACACGGCTTGATGCGGGTACGGGGATTTACTCAGGATGATGCGCATATCTTCTGTCTTCCCGAACAGCTTCAGGCTGAAATTATCAATTGCCTTAATTTTACACAATTTATTTTGAACACCTTTGGGTTTCGAGATTTTGAAATCTATTTATCGACACGTCCGGAAAAATTTGTTGGCAGCGTCGAAAATTGGGATCTGGCGACTGATGCACTTCAGAAGGCGCTTGAGAAACAAAATCTAAATTACCAAATTGATCCTGGCGAAGGTGTTTTTTATGGACCCAAAATAGATATCAAAATAAAGGATGTGCTCGATCGCTCCTGGCAATGCACAACCATCCAGGTCGATTTTAATGAACCCGAGCGATTTGATATCACGTTTCGTGGCAAAGATGGAAATGATCATCGACCGATCATGATCCATCGAGCATTGATGGGATCATTGGAACGGTTTTTTGGGATTTTAATCGAGCATTATGCTGGGGCTTTTCCAATATGGCTCGCTCCGGTTCAAGCCATCATATTGCCGATAACAGATGCCCAGCATGATTATGCATTTAAGCTCGAGAAAGAATTAAATGCAAATAATATCCGTGCCAAAGTCGATGACCGAAATGAGAAAATTGGGTTTAAAATACGAGAAGCTGAGCTGCAAAAAATACCTTATATGATAATCGTTGGCGAAAAAGAGTCACAAGCCAATCAAATTTCAGTTCGTAAGCGAAAGCAGGGAGATCTTGGTCAATATAACATCGGACAATTTATTGAATTAATCAAACAAGAAATTTACCAAAAAGTTGAATCATAAATAATTTCAATCTAAATGAGAACCTAATTAGGGAGGACATACCATTAAGAAAAAAGAAATACGGGTTAATGAAGAAATTACATCTCCCCGGGTACGAGTGATAAGCAATGAAGGAAAACAGATCGGCGTTCTCGAAATTCGAGAAGCGAACCGGATTGCGAGCGATGCGGGTTTAGACCTTGTTGAAATCGTGCCAAATTCTAATCCACCCGTTTGTAAAATTATTGATTTTGGTAAATATAAGTACGAGCTTAGCAAGAAAGAAAAAATTCAAAAGAAAAAGCAGCATGTTATTCAGATAAAAGAGATCAGGTTAAGCCCGAAAATCGAGGAGCATGATTATAATTTCAAACTCAATCACGCTCGAAAATTTTTGGAGCAAGGGAATAAAGTCAAGTTAAATATTCTATTTAAGGGAAGACAGATCGCTCACAAGGAGTTCGGTGATCAATTATTCGCAAAGATGATCGAAGGATTATCTGATATCGCAAAAGTCGAGAGTGAACCCCATATTGAAGGTAGAAATTTGGTGACTGTCTTAATTAAAAAGTGAGATAAAAAAAAACAAGGAATATAGCATGCCAAAAATGAAAAGTAAAAGCGGAGCGAAAAAGCGCTTTAATTTGACTGGCAAAGGCAAGGTAAAAAGAAACCACGCTTATACCAGTCATATTCTAACTAAAAAATCACCGAAACGGAAGCGAAATTTGAGAAAATCGGGTCTCGTTTCGAAATCAGATCAAGAAAAAGTGAAAAAATTAATTGTAGTTTAGGACTGTGAATTATTTAAGCTAGTCATTTGATAAAGCAATCTTGCCTTTCTATGAGCAAGGATTAATCGTAAATGGGACAGTTATTTAATTTACGTCCCTTAAGTAGAAGTATGGAGGGGAAATGCCCAGATCAAAATATAGTGTTGCATCACACCGGAGAAGAAAAAAAATATTGAAAGCTGCCAAAGGCTATTTTGGTGGAAAGCACGCCTTGTTGAGAACTGCCAAAGAAAGTGTCGATAAAGCGCTTCAATACTCGTATAATGATCGCAAAAAGAGAATGGGACAATTTCGAAGATTGTGGATCACTCGCATAAATGCTGCAGTCAGGCTGCAAGGAATAAGCTATTCGACATTTATTCACGCGATGAAAAAGAATGATGTGCAAATCAGCCGTAAAATTCTGGCAGACATGGCAGTGAATGATCCAACAGGATTCAAAAATATTGTTCAACAGGTTACTTCGCAGGTTTAGGAATGACTCAGCAACTGAAGGAAATATTAGAAAAACTTGATGACCTGAAAAAAAAATTTTTAAAAGATATTTCAGAGGCAAAAAACGATACCGATTTAGAGAATATTCGAATCCAATACCTGGGCAGAAAGAGCGAGATTGCAGCTTTTTTCAACTTGATGGGCAAGATTCATAGTGATGAACGCCCTGAAATGGGGAAGCATCTGAATATCTTAAAAAAATATGTTCAGGAGACCTTTGATAATGCTGCGGAGCAGTTAAAGCCCAAGGCGACATCGCATGAATTTTTCGATATTTCTTTACCAGGCATTCCAGCTAGCGTAGGAACTAAGCACCCGTTGAACCAGGTATTGGATGAAATCAAAGAAATATTCGCCAGCCTGGGTTTCACCATAGAAGATGGACCAGAGCTGGAGACCGATTATTATAATTTCGAAGCACTTAATATCCCCGAAAATCATCCTTCCAGGGATCTTCAGGATACTTTTTATATTAACGAAAAGTTATTACTTCGTACTCATACATCTCCGGTGCAAATACGTACGATGGAGAGAATGTCTCCCCCAGTTAGAATGATCGCTCCGGGAAAGTGCTATCGAAAGGATGCACCTGATGCCACGCATTCTCCAGTTTTTCACCAGGTTGAAGGATTATGTGTGGATGAGGGAATTACATTTGCTGATTTAAAAGGGGTTATCACCGCATTTGCCAGAAAATTATTCGGCGCCAATGTAAAAATCAGATTTCGCCCCAGCTTTTTTCCATTTACAGAACCAAGCGCCGAATATGATTTTTCCTGTGTGATGTGCAATGGAAAAGGATGCAGTGTATGCAAAGGCAGTGGTTGGCTCGAAATTTCAGGCGCTGGAATGGTCGATCCGGCTGTTTTTAATTTTGTTGGATATGATTCAGAAAAATATACTGGTTACGCGTTTGGAATGGGCGTCGAAAGGATCGCGATGCTGAAATACCAGATCGATGATATTCGCATTTTCTATGAAAATGATCTACGATTCTTAAACCAGTTCTGATCAAGAAAAAAACGAAGAGGGATTCTTTGAAAGTTACAGTTGATTGGCTCAAGCAATATGTGGACTTCTCCCAGTCACCAAAAGAGGTGGCAAGCATATTAACCATGCTGGGCTTGGAAGTCGATAGCGTTCGCCAAATAGCCTATGAATTTGAAAATATCATCGTTGGCGAAATCGTTGCGATCCGAAAACATGAGCTAAAAGGAAACCTCAGCATTTGCACTGTCAACACTGTAACAGAAACAATTAGCTTAGTTTGCGGAGCTCCGCATGTCGCGCCAGGAATGAAAGTACCCGTGGCAGTTGTCGGCAGCAAATTGCCCGGTGGGATTACTGTGAAATCCGCCACTATTCATGGCTATGAATCTCCCGGAATGATCTGCTCTGAAGCCGAGCTTGGCTTATCTCGCCAAAGCGAAATCATCATGGTTTTAAATGAATCAGCCAGGATCGGACAGGACTTAAAAGACGTGCTGAATAGGGGAGAGGTTGTTATCGAAATCGACCTGACTCCGAATCGTCCAGATTGTCTCGGCGCCATCGGGATTGCACGAGAAATTGCTGCTTTCAATCGCTCAACGATTAAAAAACCGAAAATTAATCTTAACGAAACAACCACATTAAAAACCTCGGACGTAATAAATGTAATCATTGAAAACCCGGAAAGCTGCCCGCGCTATACCGCAAGGTATCTTGAAGGCATTAAAATTAGTCACTCTCCACATTGGCTAATAAAAAAATTGGAAGCTGTAGGCTTACGGTCAATCAATAATGTCGTCGATGTCACAAATTTTGTGATGATGGAAACCGGACAGCCTCTTCATGCATTTGACTATGATCAATTGAAAAAGAAAACGATCGTTGTCAGGCATGCAAAGGGTGGTGAAACATTTACAACGCTTGATGAAAAAGAACACTCGCTATCGAATCAGATGTTGATGATCTGCGATGGTGAAAAGCCTGTTGCATTGGCTGGTGTCATGGGAGGACTAAATTCTGAAATTTCCAATAGCACCACACGAGTCCTCTTAGAAAGCGCCTATTTTACTCCATCAAACATTCGAAAGACCGCTAAAACATTGGGCATTTCCAGTGATTCATCGCAGCGATTTGAACGAGGCGTAGACCCTGATGGCTTAATTTATGCTCTAGATCGAGCCAGCCAGCTCATTCAGGAATTAGCTGGTGGAAAAATTGCGCAGGGCTGCATTGATTGTAATCCACGCCCTTTTGAAAAACGAGCGATAAAATTGCGCGTCGATCGAATTAATCAATTGTTAGGAGCAGCAATTCCAGTCGCAGAGGTGGTTGATATTCTGGAGCGTTTGGAGTTTAAAACAACTGCCAATAAGAATATCATAGATGTCCAGATTCCTTCTTTCCGGGTGGACATTGAACGCGAAGTTGATTTGATTGAAGAAGTCGCCAGGGTGTATGGATTCAATCGAATTGTTGAAAAATCATATTCGTTGATTTCTTTGAGCCAGTCTGCGAAAAAAGAAGAACGATTTTCACAGCTTCTTCGAAATATTAGCGTTGGAATAGGGTATAACGAAGTACTCACCCAAAGCCTGATCAATGGCAAGTGGGCGGAGAAATTTACTGATAATCCCTGTGTCCGGTTAAAAAATCCGCTGAGCGAAGACCTGGGAACGTTGCGAACCAGCTTGATTCCAGGAATGCTTCAAATTATTAAATGGAATAAAAATCGTTACATCAACGACCAGCGGCTGTTCGAATTGGGGCATATTTTTTATTGGTCTGATCCAAACCAGAGTGCTCATTGCGAAGAACAGAAAATCGCATTTATTCGAATCGGAAACACAGGACAGATCAATTGGTTATCTGCTCCTCGTGCTTCAACGTTTTATGATCTCAAAGGTGATGTTCTTTCGCTGTTCGAGCAATTAAAGATTAGCAATTTCCAATTTTCAAATGCTGAATTAAAATTTTTGGATAATCAATCCTTAGAACTATCAATTAAACAAACAAAAGCTGGATATATCGGAAGGCTAACACCTGAATTGTTAGAAAAACTGGACATCCAGGAAGATATATTTGTCGCTGAATTGGATATCACGACACTGTTTCAAAATTACACCTGGGATAAGAAATTTCATCCAATTCCCAGGTACCCGGCAACAAAACGAGATATTTCTCTTTTAATTGATGAACAAATTCCAATTCAAAAAGTTGAAGAAGTGATAAAATTAGCGGGAAATCAATTCCTTAAATCAGCTCGACTTTTTGATTACTATAAAGGAAAGCAGGTCAGTCAAAATAAGAAGAGTTTGACCTTTTCCTTAATTTTCTTCTCGACCGATCGAACACTGACAGAGAAGGAAGTTGATTCTGAACTTGAGTCGATAATTCAAAGCTTGAAGTCCACGTTGAATGCGCAATTGCGGGCATAATTTTCAGGAACAAAAAAATAATGGACTATGTTGAGTTAAAAAAACTCGAAGAAAATATTGCACGAGCTGTTGAAAGAATTCAAAAATTGCATCAAGAGAACCAAAAGCTGAAAGATCAGAATGTCAATTTATTGAATCAATTGCGGGAAAAGGACCTGATAATTCGTCGACTCCAAAATCAACCTCACGATGATTATGAGGTTGCTGAAAATGAGAATGAATTACAGGAAAAAGAAGGAAAAATAAAATTAAAGATCCAGCAAATGCTGGACAAATTGGAAAATTTTCAACAACTTTCCATGAAATAGCTGGTGACGATTTGTGCAAAGCTTGTCATAAATAATTAGATTTTTAGCTTATTTTTATAGATAATAATAGCCTAATGAGTGATGATTATAACATACTTAAAGTCAACATCTATGGCACGGAATATCCAATCAAAGGAAGTGCAGATATAGAATATATTAAAAAAGTTGCCCAGTATGTTGATAGCAAAATGAGGGAAGTCAACAAAAATATTTCGATTGACTCCTCATTAAAAGTATCCATATTAGCTGCATTAAATATTACTGATGAATTATTTCGCGTGAAAGAAATGAAATCAGGCTTGTCTTCGAATACAGAACTCGATAAGCGAATTAGCAAGCTGAATCTGGATATTGAAATGTGCTTAGAGAAAAGTAGTTCTTAAAAACATCCCTCTTTTGGCAAATCCCTATTTTTAGTAATTTTGTGACACGCCATAAAAATCGTCACACGTCAAATGATAAATAAAATTTGACAGTGTACCGGACATTTTTATATGCCACAAAATACCGAAAATAGGGATTTTTTTTGTGTGAACTTTTAAAACTATAGAGCTGGAGGAACAATGGAAATATACTGGGTGATAGCCATTGTCATTGTGGGTGTCATTGCGTTTATCAGTGGCTGGTTTGCAAGCAAAAAATTTGGACAAGCAAAAATTGCCAGCGCCGAAAAAATGGCAGAAAAAATTATTCATGACGCCGAAGCCATGGCAACCACGATGCGAAAAGAAAAATTGTTGGAAGTAAAAGATGAATGGTTGAAGCAAAAACAAAATTTTGAAAATGAAACAAAAACAAGACGAAACGATCTCATGAAATTAGAGAAGCAGTTGACCAGCCGAGAGATCAATATGGATCGAAAGGTCGATTTGCTAACCAACAAGGAGAAGAAATTAAACCAAATCGAAAAAAATCTGCTTGAAAAAGAGAACAAAGTGTCTCGCTTGGAAGCGGATTTAGAACGAATTATCAAGGAGCAAAATGAAAAATTAGAAAGAATCTCCGGAATATCAAACGAAGAAGCGAAGCGCATCCTGATGGAAAATCTGATCGACAAAGCCAAGCAGGAAGCCGCTCAGCTTATAAAGGATATTAAAGATCAGGCAAGACAAAACGCCACGAAAGAAGCAAAGGAAATCATCATTCAAGCCATCCAGCGCACGGCTGCTGATCATTCTGTCGAAACCACGGTTTCAGTGGTCAACTTGCCCAATGATGAAATGAAAGGGCGGATTATTGGGAGAGAAGGACGAAATATTCGCGCATTTGAAACTGCAACTGGCATCGAAGTGATCGTTGATGACACTCCGGAAGCGGTAATTTTATCAGGATTCGATCCATACCGACGGGAAGTTGCTCGAATTGCATTGGACAGGTTGATCACGGATGGAAGAATTCACCCGGCCAGGATAGAAGAGGTTGTCGAAAAATCGAAAAAAGAGATGGATGAAAAAATTATTGAAATTGGTGAGCAGGTGTTGTTGGAAACAGGCGTTCATAGCGTCCATCCTGAATTAGTAAAGCTATTGGGCAAGCTCAACTATCGCACCAGTTATGGTCAAAACGTTTTGCAACACGCCAAGGAAGTTGCTTTTTTAACCGGACTGATGGCTGCCGATCTCGGCTTGGATGCGAATCTTGCTAAACGTGCGGGTCTATTGCATGACCTGGGAAAGGCTATTGACAAGACAACCGAAGGCACCCACACCCAGATTGGCGCTGAAATTGCCAAAAAATATAAAGAGCATCCAATCGTCATCAATTCTATTCTCAGTCATCATGAGGATGTTGAGCCAATATCACCGATCAGTGTCTTAGTTCAAGCGGCTGATGCTGTCTCCGGCTCGCGTCCAGGCGCCAGAAGAGAGACGCTTGAGGGTTATGTCAAGCGATTGGAAAAATTAGAACAATTGGCTGAGTCATTCAGCGGCGTGGTAAAAACGTATGCCATACAAGCCGGACGTGAAATTCGAGTCATGGTAGAACATGAGCAAATCGATGATGCCATGGCTGACCAACTTGCTTCCGATATTGCAGACAAGATTCAGGCAGAATTAGAGTACCCGGGGCAAATAAAAGTAACAGTAATTCGTGAATACAGGTCAATTGGATATGCAAAATAAAAGGAATTCGTTTTGAATCCGCTACGAATAAATATACTTTTTATTGCAGACATCATCGGAAAGCCAGGCTTAGCAATCATCAAAAATTCACTTCAGCCAATTCGCGAAAAATATCGAATTGATTTTTGTATTGCAAACGGAGAGAATGGTTCAGCCGGAAAAGGATTGACCGAAGATATTGCATCTGAATATTTTAAATATGGCATCGATCTGGTGACCAGCGGAAACCATATTTTTGAAAAATATGAATATTTCAAGTTTTTGAATTCAAATCACCGTGTGCTGAGACCGCTAAACTATCCATTAGGCACGTGTGGCAAAGGATCGACAATTGTATCGTTTTCTCCTGAAATAAAAATCGGAGTTATCAATATCCAGGGGCAAACGTTTATGCCTCCAATTGATTGCCCATTCCGAGCAGTATCTGAAGAATTAACAAAGATGCGAAAAATTACTCCAATTATCATTGTCGATTTTCATGCTGAAGCCACGGCTGAAAAGATGGCTATGGCGTGGCACTTAAATGGAAAAGTGAGCGCATTGATCGGAACCCATACTCATATTCAGACAGCAGACGAAACCATAATGCAAAATGGAATGGCTTACATAACTGATGTTGGGATGACCGGACCGTATGACTCTGTGATTGGCATGAAAAAAGAAGTTGCCATCAAGCGATTTATTCAAAAAATGCCCGAGCGCTATCAACCCGCAGATTCGGATTTAAAATTTGCAGGAGTTGCAGTAGCGATTAATACTCAAAGTGGCAAGGCGGAAAACATAACCAGACTCTTGATTTCAATAAATAAAGAAGGAAAAATAGTTTAACATGAGCGCTGAAATTATTGACGGAAAAAAGATAGCTGAACAAATTAAGCTTGAGCTTATTGATGAGATTGCGGCAATTAAACAAAAGAATTTGATGCCTGGATTAGCCACGGTACTTGTCGGAGAAAATCCAGCCTCAGCAACCTATGTTCGAATGAAAGAAAAAATGTGCAGCGAGATCGGCATCTTAGCCAAAAGCTATCATCTGCCAGTTGAAACCACTGAAAAGCAACTTTTATCACTTCTTGATAATTTAGCAAACGATCATGAGATCCACGGAATTCTCGTTCAATTGCCCCTGCCGGATCATATTGACGAACGAAAAATCATCAATGCTATCCCGCCCAATAAAGATGTTGATGGATTTCATCCGATGAATTATTGATACGAAGCGGACATAATCCAGAAAGAAAAAATGTAGTTATCCTGGGAAGAAGCCAAATCGTTGGCCTTCCATTAGCAAATATTCTCGTCAGGAAAGCGCCCGGAGCCAATGCGACGGTCACCATTTGTCACACAGGTACAAAAAATATTGCTGATTATGCAAAACAAGCTGATATACTTGTTGCAGCAATGGGTAAGCCAGAAGTCGTGACTGCCGATATGGTAAATGAAAATGTAATTGTAATCGATGTCGGTGTAAATAGGGTAGAAGCGCCTGAAACAAAAAAGGGCTACCGATTAGTTGGCGATGTTCACTTTGAATCAGTCTCACAAAAGGTAAGAGCCATATCCCCGGTTCCAGGCGGCGTTGGTCCGATGACGATTATTATGCTAATGAAAAATACAGTCAAATCAGCTAAAAATTTGCTAAAGATTCAACGAGATATTTGAAGTTGCACTGATTCATTCAGCTATGAAACTCATTATAAAAAAGGCGATCTAAAAAAATATAGATCGCCTTCTTGTTTGCTTCAAATTAATTATCTGTTTTTCTTTGAAATTGAATGTTTCTTCATTTTAAATCGCAGGGTCGCTTCAGGAATTCCCAGCAGTTTAGCTGCTTTTACCTGGTTCCATCCAACCTTTGACATCGCTTTCTTTATGATGAAAGTTTCAATATCCGACATGACCTTCTTAAGATTTTTCGGTTCAAGAAAACTGTACGGATGTTTTTTCACGCTGAAAGGAAGGGCTTCAGCAGATAGCTGATCTTCGGGCGACATCATTACCAAATTTTGAACGGTGCTTTCCAACTCACCAACGTTCCCTCTCCACTCGTAATCTAAAAGAGATTCAAAGATTTCAGAAGGAACGGCAGGAATTTCCCGTCCTTGTTGTTCACAATATTTATTTAGAAAGTGAGCGAATAAATCCGGAATATCTTGAATTCTTTCTCGTAATGGCGGGAGATAGAAAGTATATGTATTAAGCAGGAAAAATAGATCTTTTTTAAATTTGTCAGTTTCAATCTCATGTTTTAGATCATGATCTGATGTGGAAATGACACGCACATCCAGGTCAATATTATCACTACCGCCAACTCGACGGAATTTCTTTGTTCGCAGTATTTGCAGAAAGTCTGCTTGATACTCAGATTTCATCTCTGCAATATTTTTCAATAATAATACGCCATGATTGGCTTGTTCTAATAGACCAACCGTTTTTGCGTCAGAACGGTCGCTCTCAGTTGCTTCTCCATATAGATCTCTGTCATTAATCGATTTTCCCAAATCCGAGCAATCAATTGTTACAAGCGCTTGTTTTTTTCTCGGGCTCAACTCATAGATTTG
>JALOPY010000371.1 GCA_025453735.1 bacterium
TACATTTTTTGGACTTAAATTAATTTCGTAATACTGATGTTTGGTATCCGCGGGATTGAGAAAGACTTCGACACATTCTTCATCATAAATCGGTCCCTCTCGCTCGGTGATGGTGCCCCAGATGTAATCATCCTCACAGTGGAAGCCAACGTAAAGATATTTATCGCTGTACAGCGCCCGCACCTCTGTTTTGAATCTGCCATTTTTTCCGGTGATCGCATCAACCAATTGAATTGGCTGCGCATTGTTCCAGGCTGGATGATCCAGCTTGCCCGTGAGAGAGAAGTCTTCCGCAATTTTTTTGCATATATAGACTGGGAGTATCTGTCCTTTGTCTTGAGTTGCCATATCTAAAATAATCCCTTCATTTTCATATTGAATTTCAAGCTTTCGACTGCCGATTTCTGCATTCAAAAAGGGACCTCGAAATAATTTATAGTCTGCAAAATTCACTGATTTTCCATTTAATTGCCTTGCGCCATCATACGTGAACGTCATCACATCGCCAGCAGAAGTGGTGTAGCTGACCATCAGTGTCTGGTCGAATGTATCGTGAACCAACGTATTGCTGCGGATTTGCTTTTTAAAAATTTCAAAGGAAGAATACTCTTCCTCTTGCGCCACTTCAACGATGCAACCGTTTTTCAGCTCGAAACTTCGCAGGCGAAAACAGTCCGTTTCCTCGATCCATCGATAGGGCTTCAGCGGAAAATAAGCGATGAAGGTTTTTCCCGCATGACAGAAAATCCATCCCGACGGATCGACCTCGCGTTTGGTCAAATCTTTGGGGAAGAAGCCATCGATGTGCGGAAATTTTTCGCCCTCAGGAATGTTGTACAAAACGATCAGCGCGTTTTTATGCTGGAACGTCTGCTCGTACGGCGAAGTGGCAGACCATTTATTTTCACTGCCATAATAGGTATGAGCAGCAGCCACTTCACTGAAAGCGAATTTCATTTCTTCCGGGAAAAACCTGCCCAGATCGGGTGCTCCGATGTATGGATGAACCGTGAAAATCCGCATGTAGGGGCTATCGGTTACGTAGGTCACATCCCAGGTGTGCTGCTGGATCGGCTGGAGAATGCCGCCCATCATGGAGCCGAGGGCATAATTTTTGGTCATGTACGTGTATTTGTAAACCGGTGGATTTTTTTGATCTCCCAGCCGAATGATATTGCGCACACGCTTCGTCTCGGTGTGGACATAAGGTTGACTTCGATCTGTAGCGATTCGGTACAAAATTTCAGGCAAAACAAAATCACTCATCGCCGCGGTCAGCAGGGTGTAGTTGAAGCGCATGTCCATTTGTCCGAACAACAGCCAGGCCCAGTACGTCATCTCAGAATCCTTATGCCGCGGCGTGATCACTCGCTCAGGGTAATCGCGGCTGTGTGCGCCCACATAAATTCCATCGAGATGTTCGACCGCGAAATCAGCAATCAGCCAGTGGAGCATGATGAGGGCGTTCTGCTTCATGATCGGATCGGCAGCGAATTGATACAAGCCGAACATAGGCGCCAGAAAAACTGCCATGTAAGTCGGCGAATCGAATTCGCCCTGACCAAGCGTCGTGGTAATTTTCATCCAATAATCGAACCAGCCGGTGGCTTCCTGCATATTTTCCATTGCGGATTTGCCATTGTACCATTTCTCGGCAGGAAGGTCGGCGAATGTCTGCGCCGCCAGATAGAGGCCTGTGTAGTACATGGTCAGATGATTTTCGGTATCCCCGCGATAGAATTTGCCGCTGCCGATAAAATCCCGCATCTGCCTTTTGAGCGACGGAGGGATTTGCTCCTGGGCTGCCAGATAACCGATCATCAGTTGATAAAAAGTGAACATGCCCGCTGGCACGTTCTGGCTTTTCTGGAGGGTTCGCTCGAACATCTCGATCCCTTGTTTTTGCGCCCGACCATTTCGGATTTTGGCAGCTGCAATGATAAAGTTATCGGTCTGAACTGTATCAGCCCAGGCAAACACCTGCTGGACACGCAGACCATAGCCAGTTTCGATTGCCATGATTTTTGCTGGAATTAGAAAAACGAAAGCAGAGATAAGCCAGAAAATATTTAATTTTTTCATATTCAAGGTTCCCTGATAAAATTTCATTGTAACTGTGGAGTCGCCTCCCAGGCTTCGTTCTTTAAATGAGATAGATATTTGAAGTGCATTTCAGACTTTTTTTTAATTGAAACCTTATATTGCTCTTTGAAACCTTAGTAGCCTGTAAAATGACCAATGCTCATAAACCTTATTTCGGCATGGTGATAGAAAAATCTAATAAGCTAATAAGGTTCAGAGAGCTGCTTTATTCAATGGCTACTAAGGTTGCTAGATTGAGAATTAGCTCAGAAGACAAAGTTAAATAGCCGAGTTGCTCAATTCCTCAATTCCTCAATTCCTCAATGACCCAATCGCCCAATCACCGAATCACCAAATCCCAAACCTGACTGGTCTCCAAACCGATGAAACGCCAATTCGCTCCGGCATCTTCGCTCATCCAGATGCCATCGTTCAATATGCCAGCGTAAACTGTCCTGGAATCATTCGGATCAACGAGCAAAGCATGAATATCAAAAATTCTCAGACCATTATTGATCGCTTGCCAGGAATTGCCTCCATTGCTTGTTTTGAAAATTCCCCCTTGAAATGTGCCGGCGTAAATAAGCTGAGTATCGCTCGGAGCAAACGCAAGGGCGTAAACCGTTTGGTGGGTTAGCCCGTTGATCTTTTGCACCCAGGTTTTTCCTCGGTCGTTGGATATGAATACGCCATCATCCTCCGTTCCAACTGCCAGAAGATCAGGTCTGGCTGGATGTTGAATCAGTGTGCGAATGCCCAATCCCAATAGTCCAATTGGCTCCCAATTTTCGCCGCCATCCCGACTGCGATGCACACCCAACTCCGTGGCGCAAAATAGCAAATTATGATCATCACGGTCGATCACCAGCGTGGGAGTAAATGTGCTCGCCAATCCCGTATTTTTCTCGACCCAGGTTTTCCCGCCATCCGTCGTTTTAAAAATTCCGTAAGCTGTCGCCGCATAAACCATATCTGGATTAGTGGGATCGATCGCGGTCTTCAAACATTCGGTGATATTCCAGCCTGTAGTAATCGTCCAATTCTTCCCCCCATCAGCGGACTTCTGCACGCCATTGCCACACGAAAGATAGAAAACCTGCTTGTTTTTTTGTTGGGCGATGGATACGGAAAAGCATTTGGTATATTTCCAGCCATGATGGCTCCAGGTTTTGCCTTTGTCGCTCGTCGAAAAAAGTCCCACCGTGGGATTATCTTTGTTTTGCAAGCGAAAGACTTTGGTACTGCGGGTGACGACGTAAAGGGTGGGGGACTTTGCCCATAGCACGGAAAAATTGATCAAACCCGACAGGATTAAAATCAAAAAAATGAGAAGATATTTTTTCATGCTTCCTCACACTCCTGTAGTAATAATTTAACTTGACATTCTGAAAAATTTGGCTATATTTAAGATAAAAAAACTTTCGCTTTTAAACAAGGATAATTTTAAGCAACTGATGATCGTCATGTAAAAGCACAAGTCAGGGGCAAAAATGCCAGCCATCAAAGTCTTTGTCAGCTCCACGATTTACGATATGACAGCCGAGCGCGATGCCGTCGAGCAAGCCATTCGTGCGGTGGGGATGGAACCGATCATGTCGGAGCGCACCATGGGCGCGTACTCGGCTTCCAGCCAAGCCACCCTGGTGAAGAAAATCGAAAACAGCGAAATTTACGTGCTGGTGCTGGGCAAACGCTTCGGCTTTCAGTTCGAGGACGGCACGTCGGTCACCAAATTCGAATACCAGACTGCCCAGAAAAATAATCGACTCATTTTTGTGTACAGCATGCCAGGCGAAAAAGAGCCGCTGCAAGCCGAATTTGCGCGTGACGTCGGCGATTTTAAAACGGGACGATTCTGGTATGAGCCGAAAGACGCCATTGATCTGGGCCGGCAACTGAAAAAAGATTTGCAGGAATACCTCAACGAATTTTTTATCGAGCATTTTGACCGGGAGCGGCAGCCATTGTGCGATCTGCCGGCTCCGCTGCGATTCATCGGCAGAAAAGATGAGCTGACTGAATTGGAAGCGCTGGTGCTCTCCGAAGGGATCGTCACGGT
>JALOPY010000372.1 GCA_025453735.1 bacterium
ACATCCAGGCGCTCGGCCACATCGCCTTCAAAATCCAGATGAAATGGCACCGGAAAAGTTTCATGATGATGAATTTGCTTTATGACGATTTCACGTGGGTTCATCGAGAATGCTTTCTGTTGTTAGGTGAATGATTGAGAATGTGGTGATTAGTGAAATGCTGATGACTTAATTTTTTCCTCCTGCAGGAATCATGCAAATTTGCTGGATGGGACTGGTGACGACGCGATTGCCAAATTCTACACATAATCCGCACGCTGCAATAATATCGATTTTAATGATGCTGCCGCCCCAGGTGCAGCCGGCGATGGTCGTTTCGAGAGGTGAGATATTGTGCTTGTCGAACCAGCCGCCAGAAACAAGGTAGTGACCTTTATCGAGAACCTGAACATGATAAACTGAATTGAGCGTCGTGATGATCACCACATCGCCAAACTGCAATTCTGATTTTCGGACTTGTTGCAGTTGCGCGCTGCTTTCGACAATTTTATCGAGGCTTTGACCGAGTCGTTTCATTAGTTTGAAATGATTTAATTTTCTGAGCGTGGAGTTGGTAATTTTGCACGGTAAAATATACACTATTTATTTTCAAATATCAAGCCAAAATTTTTGGAGTGCATCGTCTGCGACGATGCACTCCAAATTTCGAGATTCAGGCTAATAATGAATCGCAACCGCCAGCAACAAGAAAAGACAACAAATAATGAACAAACAAAGCTGAATCGGCAGCACCCATTTCACCCAATTTTTATAGCTGACGCTCCCAAACCCGATCGCGATGTGGAGCAGCGGATTGGTGGGCCAGATCAGGTTGGAAAATCCATCGCCAAATTGGTAGGCGAGCACGACCGTTTGTCGGGAAATTCCGATAATATCAGCCAGCGGCGCCATGATCGGAATCGTGAGAATCGCCAGTCCGGTTCCGGATGGAACCAGGAAATTCATCAACATCTGAAAAAAATACAGCAAAATTGCCGCCATCCCCTGGCTCGCTCCCTGGATTAAATTGGCGATGTGAAACAGCAAGGTATCCATGATGTTGCCTATTTCGATCATGTAGCCCGTGCTCGCTGCCATAAGAATGATGATGATGGTGGGTGAAAAATCCAGCAATCCTTTGCCAAAATATTTCAATATCGCATTGGATTTATCTCCTGATGCAAAGCCGACGCCAAATCCCATGATCACAAAAAGCAACGCAATCATTGGAAAGGAATAATCTTTGATAATCGGGATGACCATTCCGCCCAGTACGACAGTGATAACCAGGATAAAGCAGATCACCATGACGATAACCGGACCCTGCACCATGATGTTATTGTCAATGCCTGGCTCCTCGGATAATTTCTGTTTGAGAAAGCGATCCGATTCGTGCGTCAAGCTTCGGGTCGGATGCTTTTCGATTTTGCGGGTATAATAGATCAAGTAAAAAATGACCAGCGTTGTGGTAATAAGAAAAATCAGCAGCCGGAGCGGAAGACCAGAAAACAACGGGAGATCAGCCAGTTTCTGGGCGGTGCCAACGGTAAACGGATTGAACATCGCGGCTGAAAAACCAAAGCCAGTGGAAAGGAGTGGCAGGGCGACTCCGGTCATCGAATCCCAGCCCATGCGATAGGCAATCGGCACGAAGATCATGATCATCGGCATCAATTCCTCGAAGCAGCCAAAGCCCGCGCCGAGCAAGGAGAAGATGAAAACCGTTAAAACAAGGAATAAAGTTTTTCGATTACGAAAGCGCTCGACGATGCGAATGACGAGCGCCGGCAAAACGCCGCTCTGGTACATGATGGAGAAGCTCCCCCCAATCAAAACGATGAATAAAATCAGCGTGATGATTTTTATTCCATTTTTCCCTGTGACAGAAAGCAGCGGAGCAGCGATAATTTTCCAGACCGGAATCGGTGTCTGTGCGATGCGTTGATACACCTTGATCGGCTGATCATTGACTATATTTTCCTGGTATTGTCCTGCCGGAATAAAATAGCTGGCAAAACCCGCAACCAGATATAATGTTCCGAGAATGATGAGCGTGGTGAAAAAGACTTTTGTTTCAATCAATCCGACTCGAGATTTTGTCTTTGTCATGATGAGTTTTTTTATTTTTTGTTTGGTGAAAAAACGCTTCAAATTTTATTCGAGCTATCCCCATTATACCACATTGATTTTCAAAAAGCAATAAAAAAATAATTTTCTTCACAGCGGCGAGCAAAAGGAAGAGGCACGAATTATTTTGATGCGAATGAAAAATTATCTTGACATTTAGATTTTTTTTATTATCTTAAATCAGGTATAAATCAATGATCCTGAATGTAATTATACCTGAACCTAAAATATGTCGCTACCAGGACCGAATCCGACTCACAGCTCATTATTCCGACTCGATAACAGGACTCTACCGATAAGCGTGACCTCTTGTAACTGCGCCAAATGACATCAGAGCCAAACCTCAGCTTCGCGACATAGACCAACCGATCTGATTGTTTCAGGTGATGCCAAAATTTCGTGAAGGCGAAAATAATCTGAATTGAGATTTCATTTGCAGTGTGAATCACATTCAGAATTTGCTGTTCACTGTAAAAACAGGAGGTGCTCCCATGCTGAAACGAAAAATCTTCATCCTTAGCCTGATCTTATCGTAGCTGGTCCCCAGGATAATTTTTGCCTGGGGATCAGCAGACCTTTGTCTTATGGCGGATTCGTTCCGAAATTTAATCACCAGATTTTAAAAGACCTAAAGGACCTAAAGAAATTCAACAAGAAAAATTAGCTAACAATTCATTTAAAAAATCAGGAGGTTGACATGAAGTACCGAATTTTTATAGTTGCATGTATCGCTTTGTTAATTGCAGGCTGTGGTAACAAGCAACCCTTAGCTCCCGATTCAAAAGAATTAGCCCTTAACCAACAAGACGCCGTTCTGGCAAAAGGACCGAACGTACAAATCACGCCATGGGAAGGTGTAGAATCAAGACTGGAAGATCCAGATCCAGGAAAACAATGGGTTTCAGAGGATGGCGTCCTTCATGTTCGAGGGCGAGTCTTTGTGGATAAGCTTGAAACCGATGAGATCAGGGTCGCAGGTATTATTACGGTCACCTGTGACTATGACTTAAATTTAGCGACCGGCAGTGGTACCTATTCCTCAAAATGGAGTCTGGCTACCCAGGGGTTAGCGGGGACCTGGAAAGGTAAATTGTTTGGTGAATTTACCAATTATCTCTTTTCCGGCTTCGGCCTTGGCAAAGGTTTCGATGACCTTAAAGGATTAGAAATTACCGTCGAGCTAAACGAAGACCCGAATCATCCAGGGATTGGGAGAAATCTGGCTTCTGGCTATATTTTTGACAAGAAATAAAAAATAACAAAAATTTGAGGGTCTGCTGCCCAGAGGCGTCATGTTAAGTCGGAAAAACATATCTCAGCAAGCCTGTTGAGATCGAATGATGTTTTCTTTGCCTTCGGCCACGCCGATCAAGCTATCTGGGTTATCCCGCATTTGAAAATGGTCGTCGTCACCACCGGAGGAAATCACAGTCAATATCAATCGTATTCGCTTCTTTGGTCCTATGTTCTAAAGGCTGTGAAAGAAAAAGAATAGATCCAACATCTTTCAATTGAGAGTATCGCGCTAATTTTGTGTGTAACGAGAAAGATTTAAATAAATTATTAAACTTAACAACTCATTTTGAAGGAGTATCATAATGAAATTTAAAATTGTATTCATATTAATGAACCTTCTATGCATTGAATCCATTTTGCTCGGTCAATCGACTATTAAAGTAGATATTGAGAAAATTGGAGAAGGGATTTGCAAAGGGCCAGAAGCTATTACTATTGATATCGAAGGTCATATATATAGCGGTATGGCAGATGGTCGGATTATTCGATTTAATTCTGATGGCTCGAATCCTGAAGTTTTTGCTCAAACAGGTGGCAGACCGTTAGGTCTTAAATTTGATTCCGAAGGAAATCTTTTGGTATGTGATGCCTATAAGGGATTGCTATCAATAAGTCTGGATGGTAATGTTTCAGTTCTCACAACAGAACATGATGGCAAACCTTTCAAATTAACAGATGACCTTGATATTTCATTTAACGGTACTGTGAAGACTTACCGTTTCGAT
>JALOPY010000373.1 GCA_025453735.1 bacterium
CCGCTTCCTGCATATACTCCAGATAAATCTGTTCCAGATTCTCGCTCAAGAATTCCTCACGGGTGCGGAGCATAACCAATTTCCCTTCTTTCATAATGCCCACCCGATCGGCGATGGCTTTGGCTCGGAAGATGTCGTGGGTGCTCATGAAAATGGCTTTGCCTTCGGCCTTGAGATCAGCCAGGGTTTTCATAAATTCCGAGCCTGCTTTGGGATCGAGGCCCGAGGTCGGTTCATCGAGAAGGATATTGGGGGCATCTTTGGTAATGGCGATGGCGATGCCCAATTTCTGGCGCATGCCTTTGGAGAAATTTTTCACCTTCATCTCAAAGGCATCTTTTTGCAGACCGACTTTGGTCAGAATGTTGTAATAATCATCTTTCGAGAGATTATCCTTCTCACCCAGCTTGGCAAAATAATCCAGGTTTTGTCGTGCTGAAAAATTGCCATAGAGCATCACGTTTTCAGATACAAACGAGACGTATCTTTTCGCTTCCAGCGGATTTTTCGCCGAGTCGATACCATTGATCAACGCCTGCCCCTCAGTCGGATCGATGAAATTTAGAAAAAGATTGATGGTCGTGGTCTTCCCAGCGCCGTTCGCCCCCAGAAGACAGAAAATCTCTCCCTCTTTCACCTCAAAATTCAGATGATCCAGCGCCAGAAGCCCATCTTCGTACTGCTTGGTTAGATCGATTGCTTGTAACATTTTCTTTTCCTCCGATTGTTTATTTTTAATTCGAGTGGAGTAATGGATTTTTGGAATGATGGATTAATGAAAAAAAACTCCATCGCTCCATGACTCCAGCACTCCAAAATTCCATTCTAACAATTACCAAATTGCACACTTACCCATTCCCCAAATTACCTATTTGTACCTTATCCATTTGATCGCCTCTTTGAACGATGCCTTCTTGCCATACATCAAAATTCCCACCCGATAAATTTTAGCGACCAGCCAGATGAGCAGAATGGTCGAAAGCAGCATGGTGAAGATCGAAATGATGGCGCCCGACGGCAGCATCGGATCGCTGACGGTAATTCTGGCGAACATCACCAGCGGCGTGAAAAACGGGATCAGCGACGTCCACAATGCCATCGGCGTCTCAGGATTTTTTGCCACAGAAAACATGATGAAATAGCTGATGAGCACCAGAAACACCAGCGGCATCTGATACTGTTGCCCTTCATCTTCTGAGGTGACCATCGCGCCGACAGCGGCAAACAGGCTGGCGAAGAATACAAATCCCATCAGGAAAAATAGGATCATAAAAATAAAAACCGCAGGCGAGAAATCGATCTGCCGAATGATCTGCAACAATTCGGGGATGTTGACGCCCATCTTTACCAGCAGCGGCTCGCCAAAATGAACGATGGCAAGAATTATCGCTCCCATGAGAATGAGCTGGGTGAGACCTAATCCGCAGATGCCGATGATTTTCCCCACCATCAACTCGATCGGCTTGATGGAAGAAATAATCGTCTCCGTGATGCGCTGGCTTTTCTCTTCAATCACGCTGCGCATCAACGTGGCGCCGTAAATCATGATCATCAGCAGCATGATGTAGGTGAGAAAGTAAGTCAGGATGAAGCTGGATACCCCGCTCTTTTCGACCTCACCTGTTTCTGTGACCTGGCGGCTCACCAGACGAACGTTTCCCATATTCATTTCCCGACGAATAATTTCGGGCGAAAGTCCGATATTTTCCAATCTGATATTGGCAACGATTCGTGATAATGCCCGACCAAAATCTCGTTCCATGTCAAAGTCGCTCACATTTTTTGCTGAATAACTGGCTTTCGTCGAGTCAACGATATTTTCAGGAATGACCAGGTATCCATCGATCTTTTTCTTCCTCACTAATTCTTGATATTCAGTCAGGGTATTCTTAAGATCATTTGCCTGAACATCTTGCTTGATAAGTTGATATTTCAACTGTCCGTTTTTGAGTGTATCGGGCAACATCCGAACGAACTCATCATAAATTTTGCCCGTTTGATCGACCACATAATAGGTTCGAGAGGCGGGCTTGAATAGCATGGAAAAAATAAATATTCCCCCAAAGATCAAAACTAACATCAACGGAAAGATCAACGTGCCGATGATAAAGCCTTTGGTTTTGGCACGGGTCAGAAATTCTCGACTAACGACAGCAAGTACTTTTTTATTCATTTTCTATATCCTCCAATGTTCTGGTAAAATTCCAAAAATCAAATCACAAATAACAAACAAATTTCAATTTCCAATACTCAATTACCAAAAGAGAGTGTATCGATCAAATCTGTTCAAAGTTTGGAATTTGGAAAATTATTTATTGAGATTTATTTGGAATTTGTATTTTGTGATTTAATTCTTTCCTACGGTTTCAATAAAGATCTCATTCAAAGATGGTTCTTTGATCTCGAACTTCCTGATCCTGACGACCTTCATGGCTTCGGCCAATAACTTTTGGGGATCAGCGTTATTGTGCAATTGGATTTCAGCATAATTGCCATAGTTATCGAATTTTTTAATGTGAGCTGAGGTTTTCAAAAAGCCATCATCGCCATCGAATTCGATGATCACATTTTCCCTGCCAAAGCGCTTTTTGACGTCGCTCAATTTTCCTGACAGGACATTTCTTCCTTTGTTGATGAGAAAAATTTCATCGCAGAGCTTTTCGGCGTTTTCCATCAGATGGGTGGAGAAGATAATAGTCGTTCCCGCCTCCTTCAATTCCAGCATAATGTCCTTGATGAGATTGGTGTTGATGGGATCGAGTCCCATAAATGGTTCGTCCAGAATTAATAATTTCGGCTGGTGCAGAATCGTGCCGATGAATTGGAGCTTCTGCTGCATGCCTTTGGACAACTCTTCGACTTTCTTCTTTTTCCATTCCATCAGTTCGAGCCGTTCCAGCCAGTAATCGATCTCCTTTCTGGCTTCATTTCGATTCATGGTTTTCAATTTCGCTAAAAAGAAAAGCAGCTCGCCGACCTTCATTTTTCGATACAGCCCTCGCTCCTCTGGGAGATAGCCCAGGTAATTGGACGTGGTGCTGAAATCGCCATTGTTTAAAATCGAGATGCGACCCGAATCAGGGATGATAATGTTGGTGATCATGCGGATAGTGGTCGTTTTCCCTGCTCCATTGGGACCGAGCAATCCGAAGCTAACGCCCTCTTCGATCTCGAATGAGACCTGATCGACAGCTTTCAGATTGCCAAACGATTTGCTGATGTTTTCGACTTTGAGTACGTTCATTTTTTTCCTTTCACTTTTTATAAATTCATAGAACGCGGATGACGCGGATTACGCTGATCTTCGCGGATTTATTTTTGACTTATTTCATTTCGTTTTCTTGTATTTGAAAAAACTTTTCTTTTGAATTCTGCCTTCTTGCGAAAATTCAATAGCAGTCCTACTTCAATTTCTGTCGCTTTCAAATAGTTGATCAATTGAGCTTCATGATCTTCGTGAATTGCCTCGGCTGCTTTCAACTCAACGATGACCAAATCATCAACCAGCAAGTCGGCATAGTAGTCTCCGACCTCTTCATTTTCGTAATAGACTTTGATATTTTTCTGCTGCAAAACCTTGCATCCCATTTTACGCAATTCAATGACCATGGAATTCTAATATACTTTTTCCAGAAATCCAAAGCCAAGAGTGTTATTTACCTTGTAGAAAGCTTTTATTATTTTTTCGGTAATCTCTGAATGTAACATATTTCTTTCCTCCCATTTAATCAGTTCAAAATAATAATATCAGCGTAAATCCGCGTCATCCGCGTCATCCGCGTTCTATTTTTAATACACTTTTCATTCAATACTATTCGTTATTCCAGATAAGATTTCCTTTTCAAAAAAATATAAAAACTAAATCCCGATAAAATCAATCCCACCAAATTCATCCCGATCGGTGATTTCGACATTTCACTCAGATAGCTTTGCAGCGATGTATTCTCACCAAAAATGCCGAATGAATTGGTCATAATATAAAACGGCAGCAGCGCCACGAGGTAGATCAGCACCCAGAAAATCGACATGAACATCTTGTGATATTTCTTATCAAACACGATTCGCACGTCCCTCGTCAGCAGGTAACAGGCATTGACGATCAAAATCATGCCGTTCAA
>JALOPY010000374.1 GCA_025453735.1 bacterium
GGCAATCCCAGACCTTTTTGTGACGCGGTCACCGCGACATCGACTCCCCATTGATCCATTTTTAACGGCAGCACTCCAACGGAAGATACCGCGTCGACAATCACCAGCGCAGGCGTCAATTTTCGGAGCTGGGGAAGGATGGTTTCCAAATCAGTCAATGCACCGGTCGATGTCTCCGAATGGGTCAAAAAAATTCCTTTTACAGGAGCTTGTTCAATCGCACGTGCAATGTCCTGAAATTGCACGCTTTTGCCCCAGTCGATTTTGATTCGATTCACTTTCAGATTGAATCGTTCGGCAATCTGGGACCAGCGTTCGCTGAATTTGCCATTTTCGACAATCAGCACCTGATCCCCGGGGCTGAACAGATTGATGACAACCGCTCGCTTGCGGTCAGCATGATCACATCATGTTTTGTTTGAAAAAAGTACTTTAATCCTTCAGTGACCCGATTGAAAATTTCCACAAATTCTTTGCTGCGATGATACATCATCGGTTCACTGAGGACTCGCTGCACCTCTTTTGATAGCGGTACGGGTCCTGCAGTCAATAGCAAATGTTGATTATGAGTTTTCACTTAACGTGAGCTTTCCCGTGATATAAGCTGAACAATTGCTTTCCAGATTTCATTTGTCCCCAATTTGGTAATTGCTGAGAATGGGACAACGCCTGCAATTCCGATTGCGTCTGCTTCCTTCATAATCATTTCAAGCATATAATTCGCTTTGCTGCGCGGCAGCTTGTCGGTTTTAGTCGCAACCAGAAGCAGCGGCAATTTTAAATCAGCCAGCCAATCGATCAATTCATGATCCAGCGCGGTCAAGCCGTGACGACTGTCGATGATATGAATGACGCCTTTAAGAAATTTGCTGTTAACGAAAAACGATTCAATCAGCTTTTTCCACGATTGTCGTTCCTGTTGCGCTACTTTTGCGTACCCGAATCCTGGCAGATCGACCAGGTAAAAAGCATCGTTCACACTGTAATAATTTAGCAGTCGCGTTTTTCCCGGCGTGGAGCTGGTTAACGCCAATTTGCTGCGATTGACCAGGCAGTTGATCAGGCTGGATTTCCCCACGTTCGAGCGACCTGAGAATGCAATCTCTGGCAGCCGTTGTTTCGGAATCTGGTCAAGCCTGGCGTAACTACCGACAAATTTTGCTGAGTTAATTCTCATTCAATGTCAGTTGGTTTTTTGTAAAAGTCGAGCTGAAAAATGTTGCATCTATTCACCGCAGAAAACGCAAAGATCGCAGAGCAAAGTCTTTCAGAGAAAATAAAAAAAAAGAGTACTCTCCGACCTCAGCGTTCGGCGGTTAAAAACGTGGTTGAATAGTAACAAAATGTTTATTGTTGTAAAGAAAAAAAATCTTCCCGAACTACGCATCATCAGTGATCCAGGAAGATTTTTAATTATTGACAATGTTTTATAATTATGCTGTCTTCTTGATTTCTTGATAAATAAAAATAGGTTCCTTTTGATGCAAAACAACATCTTCAGTGATGATGCATTTTTTTACGTCCTTCAGATCAGGCAAATTGAACATGCTCTCCAGCATGGTCTCTTCCATAATGGCGCGCAATGCCCGAGCTCCGGTTTTGCGTTTGACTGATATTTTAACGATTGCCCGCAACGCCAGGTCTTCAAATTCCAATTCAACGCCATCGAGCTCAAAAAGTTTTTTGTATTGTCGGCACAGGGCATTTTTCGGCTTAAGTAAAATGTTATAGAGCGCTTCTTCATTCAATTCGTCGAAAACACAATCAATCGGGAGTCTGCCAATCAATTCCGGGATGAGACCGAATTCCAGCAGATCCTCTGGCTGGATGAACCGAAGCAAATCGCCAATTTTATAAGATTGCTTGTTGTGGACTTCCGCGCCAAACCCAACTCGCTTTTTGCCGATTCGAGACGCAACAATTTTTTCCAGTCCATCAAAAGCGCCGCCACAAATAAATAAGATATTTTTCGTATTGATATTGATTAAATTTTGCTCGGGATGTTTGCGACCGCCTTTCGGAGGCACCGAAGCAATGGTGCCTTCGAGGATTTTCAACAGGGCTTGCTGAACGCCTTCGCCAGAGACATCTCTTGTAATGGAAGGATTGCCGCCTTTGCGGGCAATTTTATCGATCTCGTCGATATAAACGATGCCGCGCTCGGCCTGGTCGATGTCATAATCGGCTGCTTGCAACAATCTGACCAGGATATTTTCCACATCCTCGCCAACATATCCTGCTTCTGTCAATGTCGTGGCATCGGCAATGGTAAATGGCACCTGGAGGAAACGGGCTAACGTTTGGGCGAGCAGCGTTTTGCCGGTTCCAGTCGGTCCGATGAGAACGATATTGCTTTTTTCCAGCTCCACGTCTTCACTGACCAGCTCCGCGGTTTCGACGCGTTTGTAATGATTATAAACCGCAACGGAAACGATTTTTTTGGCGCTCTCCTGTCCGATAACATAATCGTCCAGCTCTTTTTTAATTTCCGCCGGAGTTCGGATTTTACTTTTTGCAATCAACGCGCGGCGATTCATATCTTCTTTGATAATTTCGCTGGCGTTTTTAACGCATTCATTGCAAATGTAAACATCCGGACCGGTTACAATACAATCCACCTGGTTAGAATTTTTGCCACAAAATGAGCATATAAATAATCTTTCCCGACGTCGGGTATAGTTGTCCATGCGATCCTCTATTGCTAAGGGACGTGAATTAAATAACTGTCCCATTTACGAATGATCCTTGCTTATAGAAAGGCAAGATTGCTTTATCAAACTAGTAACTTATTTAATTCACAGCCCCAATCAAGATTTCAGTTCTGCTACTTTCCCTTTCGAGGTTCTTTCCGTGTCATGATTTCATCGACAATCCCATATTCTTTGGATTCGTCAGCGGACATAAAAAAGTTTCGATCGGTATCTTTTGCTATTTTATCAATGCTTTGTCCCGTGTGCGAAGCTAAAATTTTATTGATCTCTTCGCGGATGGTTAATATTTCGCGCGCTTGAATTTCGATATCGGAAGCCATTCCCTGCGCGCCGCCCCAGGGCTGGTGAATCATAATCCTGGAATGAGGTAATGCGGAGCGCTTGCCTTTTGCCCCGGCTGCCAATAGCACTGCGGCCATGCTCGCTGCCTGACCGAGGCAAATGGTCGCCACGTCGGGTCGAATATATTGCATGGTGTCATAGATTCCCAGCCCAGCCGTAACATAGCCACCCGGGCTATTGATGTACATATAAACGTCCTTTTCCGGATCTTCTGACTCTAAAAATAAAAGCTGCGCAATGGCAAGGCTCGCCACCACATCATCTATTGGGGAACCAATAAATACAATTCGCTCTTTCAGCAATCTTGAAAAAATATCATACGCCCGTTCTCCACGCCCGGTCTGTTCAATCACAATCGGTACTAAACTCATGCCACACCTTTCCCTAATAATTTTGATCTCAATTTTTTACACTGATTACTTCTGCGGATTGCCTGATATGGTTTATGAAGTCACTGCAATCCCGGTTTAATTTACTATATCGGAATTTCAAAATTTGAGTTAAAATTGCTCTGGTAAAAACTTACAAGGAGCAACAGAGAAATCAAATACTCTTCGAGCACAGGGCATCACGGAGATTTTTTGGGAGGAATTATCTGGCGATTACAAAACTCCGTTGTAACTCCGCTTGCTCTGTTGCTCATTGTAAGAGAATTACTGATTAATCAACGCTCCTAAAAAATGGCGCATCTTTGATTTATGAAGCTAAGTGTATTCTATTCTGCAAAGATCATACCCTAAACGACCAGTTCTTGAGCTTTTTTGCGGTCTTGAAAGGTGCTCGTTTTTTCACTGATTTGAGCATTTTGCAGCAGCAGATCGATGACCTTCTTCTCCTGAATCTGGTAGCGCAATTGATCGCGCTTCTTGGCATTACGATAATTGCTTCGAACTACCGGGGCATTTTTTCCTGACCGTTTTGCCAGTGTTTCGATATAGTCATTAATCTCGGTTTCAGCAACCTCGATTTTTTCCAATTCAGAGATTTTGTCTTTGATCATTCGCCATTTCAAGCCCCAGATTGCATCCGCTCGGTAGCGATCCCGAACTTCCTTTTCATCGACTTCTTTCGGATTTTCCTTTTTTATGTTATCAACAAAAGCATTCAGGAAATTTTCAATCATAAAATCGGGCAGCTCGATGGGATTACTCTTGATCACTTCATCGACCACGCGATTGTCCAATTTCTGCCTGGTGTCTTCCTCTGCCTGGCTTTCCAAAGCTAACCGAATTCCTTTGGTGAGATCATCCAGATCTTTAAAATTTCCAACATCCGTTGCAAATTCATCATCGAGCTCGGGCAATTTTTTCTCTTTTACTTCTTTGATGGTGACAGAAAAATATTCATCTTTTGCTTCGCCGCCATCCGGATTTTGCGCATGGAGCTTGCCTGCTCGCCTCCAAGCTGAAAGTATCGATTTTCATATTTATTCCCGACAAGCGGAACACCGCTTAAATCGACTTGCTGAATATCAGCTACGATGTAATGTCCCCGTTGCGCTTCGCCATCAATCGTCGTCATAGTTGCGTGTTGTTCACGCAAGTGGTCGATGGCTTCGTTCAAATCTTCATCAGAGATTTGATAGATTTCCCGCTCGATTTTCAGGTCTTTATATTTATCCAGGATGACTTCCGGTTCAATTTTTATTATTGCTTTAAATGACAGGCCAGCTTCTTTAACACGATGTTGTTTTACAACTTCTTCCAGAAAATCAGGAATGGATTTCTCCGCTACTTCTTTTTCAATCTTGGTTCCAAATAATTTTTTGATCAGATCGACAGGTACCTTACCCTTGCGAAATCCTTCCAACTGCAAAGACTTTTTATATGTCGCATACGTCTCATTGAATTTCGGCACAAGCTCTTCATTCGGGACAGTTACTTCTACAATTCGCTCCCACTTACCTTGTTCAGCAATATTAACTTCCAAGTGCTTCTCCTCTCACAAAGATATTTTTATTAGAACTATTCGCCGCAGAGAACGCAAAAGTCGCAGAGAAAAAAATCATTAAACCATTTCAGAAGACAAATAAAGCAAAACAAATTCTCTGCGAACTCAGCGTTCTCTGCGGTTAAAAATGTGGCTGAATAGCTGCTTTTTATTTTTAACAACCAGTGCGAGAGGGGGGAGTCGAACCCCCACGCCGCAAGGGTACTAGATCCTAAGTCTAGCGCGTCTGCCATTTCCGCCACTCTCGCTTTTTTGAAGCCTGAATATAAAAACTTTTATCGCAAATGTCAATATTTTTTTCAACTTAAAAAATACTAACTTCGATGTTATGCACAATGTTCCTGAAAAGTTGTTTCTACTCATCAAGGTTTAGAATTTCAGACTGATTCCATCGCTTAGAGCGATGGAATCAGTCTATCGGCAAATATTAGCAGTGAAAAGTACATTCTAAACGCGTATCATTTCTTTATTTCGATTTTTTCAATTGCATCAAACGGCTGAATTTCGTCGAGAACATTCATCCCCTGAATGACCTGCCCAAAAACAGTATAACGTCCATCTAAATGCGGCTGCGGCGTATGGGTAATGAAAAACTGACTGCCGCCTGTATCCTTCCCGGCTAACGCCATCCCCACGGTTCCGCGGCTATATCGTTTCGGATTGATTTCACAACGAATCATGTAGCCTGATCCTCCCCAGCCATCGCTCCTGGGGCATCCCGCCTGAATGACAAAATCTGGCACCACCCGATGAAAAATAATTCCATTGTAAAAGCCTTCTTCGGATAGCTTGACAAAATTAGCGACTGTCAGCGGCGCGTCTTCCGCAAAAAGCTGGATTGTCATATTGCCTTTATTGGTTGTTATCACGGCTTGTAGTTCTTTTTGCTGATTGATGAAGTCAAAATCAAGTTGCTTTACAGGCGGTGCGCTTCCATGAAAATTTGCAGTGTAACGTTTTCCTGTTATTTGAAACAGGGCTTCGGAAGCGGCGTGGGCAATAGCTCTCAATGGATCGTTCAATGCTGTCTCTAAAAGCGGCATCGCAAGCGGCGAGCCAAGCTTGCCCAACGCTTCGATGATGGCGACCATTGGCTCGACGTCGAGCGGGCTTTTAAATGATCGGTATGCTTCGATGAGTTGCGGCGCCGCTTCATGAATTTTCCGTTCGACGACAAGCTGCGCGGCTGACGTTACAATTGCTGGGTCTTTTTCCTGAATCGCGGTGATTAGGAAATCATAACTTTTTTGTTGATCTAAATCAAATCCAATCGCGCCGATGGACTCAACAACCTGAGTTTTCACGCCCACATCCGGATCATTCCATAGCGTGAGCAGCAGGTTGATGCTCTCTTTTGTAGAAATTTTTCCAAGCGCCTGGGCTGCCTGGCGACGAATAAAAACGTAATTCGATGTCGCCAGGGGAAGAACGAGTTGGAAAGCATTTTCCTTCAGAATTTCAGACACAGCAATTGAGGCATACCCGGGCAGTCGCGAGTGATTGCTTTTTAAAATTTCGGCAAGGATTGGAATCGCTTGCCTGCTTTTTATGCTTCCCAGAGTTTCGATTGCAGCTCTCTGAACATGCTCGCTGCGATCGTGAAGCAACGGCAGGACAATTGTTACGTAAGTGGAGTCTGCTGAATTTCCGATCACGCGTAAGCAATTGACACGGACACGCCAATCTTCATCATCCAATAATGGCACTATCCGATA
>JALOPY010000375.1 GCA_025453735.1 bacterium
CGAATATAATTTAAAAAAATTGTTCGATGAAGTCGAGATGCCACTCGTCCACGTATTGATGGATATGGAGCGAAACGGTGTTTCGCTCAATGTCAAATTGCTGGGAAACATGTCGAAGGAACTGGAGCATCGGCTGTTCCAGCTGAATAAAATCATTTATGACTTGGCAGGACAGGAATTCAACATCAATTCCCCGAAGCAATTGGCAGACATTTTGTTCAAAAAAATGGAACTGCCGATTATCAAGCGAACCAAAACAGGACCCTCGACCGACGTGGATGTGCTGGAAGCCCTGGCAAAGGAGCATCAACTGCCGCGCGAGCTATTGGAGTATCGCCAGTTGTCGAAATTAAAATCGACTTATGTCGATGCGCTTCCAAAATTAATCAATCCGAACACGGGGCGCGTGCACACGTCGTACAACCAGACTGTTGCAGCAACGGGAAGGCTTTCATCCAGCGATCCGAATTTGCAAAACATTCCCATCCGAACAGAAATTGGCCGAAAGATTCGCGAGGCATTCATTCCGGTTGATGATAATCATGTGATTCTGGATGCTGACTATTCCCAGATCGAGCTGCGGATCATGGCGCATCTGTCGCAAGACGCCACTCTCATGCAAGCCTTTCAAGAGGGAAAAGACATCCACCGGGAGACTGCCGCGCTTGTCTTCAAGGTTGCTCCGGAAGAGGTAACAGATGACATGCGGCGCCGAGCCAAGGAGGTGAATTTCGGGATCATGTATGGTATGGGTCCTTATGGCCTCGCCAGCAGACTGGAAATCCCGCAGGAAGAAGCCGAGATGTTCATCATCAATTATTTTGCGAGCTATCCGAAGATTCAGGAATTCATGACGCAAGCCCAGGAATTTGCTCGAAAAAACGGCTATGTGACCACGCTGCTGAATCGCCGTCGCTATTTGCCCGACATCCACAGCGATAATCGTCGCGTGCGGGAGTTTGCCGAGCGCAATGCGATCAACACGCCGATTCAGGGGACTGCCGCAGACCTGATCAAAGTGGCGATGATCAAAATTTTCAATCGACTGAAAGAGGAAAAATTAAGTTCGAAAATGATCATGCAGGTTCATGATGAGCTGGTTTTTGAAACGCCGAAACATGAAATCGAAGTGATGCAGGAAGTGGTACGTTCCGAGATGGAAAATGCTATTGAACTTTCTGTGCCTATAAAAGTGGACATTGGAGTCGGGAATAATTGGCTCGAGGCGCATTGATTTGGCAGATAGGCAATTGGGCAATTGGGGTAATTGTGCAATAAGATAATTGGTGTATTGGGGGAATGAAGTCGTTTTGTTTGGAAATTGATCATTGGAGAATTGTAATTTTTTTGTTATTTGAAGTTTGAGACTTGGGATTTTACTTGATTTTAGTGCCATTCTTTAATATATTAGGCAGTGATCATAATTTGTAATTAAATGAATAAGCTATCAAACAACGGGAGGTTTTATGGCTGAGGTGTATCGACGAAAGATATCAGCAGAAGAAGCGAAAGAGCGCTACATTCTGGTATTAAAAAATTCGCTTGAATTTTTTCCAAAATTGCGAAAGCCGTTTACTCTCAAAGTTAGCGGCAAAGAGATTGAAATGTACCTGGAGCCTGTCGAAGTCTGGAACATGGGACCGAAAAAGCCGCGCATCGACTATCGAATTGATGCCAAGAAATTCTGGGATGTTTTCCCACTGCATTTTGGCAAGACGATTACGATTACCAAAGAAGCTGAAACCGTTTACAGTTTGAGCGCATAAGACATGATTCCGTTGCGAGATGCCAATCCCTCACGCACCACTCCGGTGGTGACGTATATCCTGATTCTGATCAATGCGCTGGTTTTTCTTTATCAGTTGAAGCTGGGTAAGAATTTAGATGGATTTTTCCATGTTTATGCGATCATTCCGGCAAAATATTTCTACCTGGGCGCAGAGGATGGAGCCAGCTTCATGGGACGATTCTTCCCATTTTTTACATCCCAATTTCTTCACGGCGGGTTTTTTCACATCATCGGCAATATGTGGTTTCTATGGATCTTTGGCGATAATATTGAAGATCATCTGGGACATTTTAAATTCATCTTTTTTTATCTGCTCTGTGGCGTTGCCGCCGGACTTACGCATGTTTATACCAATCCTTCTTCCCAAATTCCAACTGTCGGAGCGAGCGGAGCGATTGCAGGTGTGATGGGAGCTTATATTTTGTTGTATCCCCGGGCACGCGTCAAAACCCTGATCCCGATATTTTACTTTATCCAGATTGTTGAATTGCCCGCGTTTCTGTTTTTGGGAATTTGGTTTGTGATCCAATTTATCAGTGGTGCCATCTCGCATGCCGCAGATGGCGCTTCTGGTGGAGTTGCCTGGTGGGCGCATGTCGGCGGATTTGTGATGGGAATTGTGTTGATTTTAATTCTTCCCAAACGAAAAGAAGTTACTTTGTCACCAAAAATAATGAGAAGTTCTTCCAGGAATTTCTTTGACGATTAAAAGATTTTCTGGTCGCAGGGGAAAAATCGATTCGATTTAGCTCAACTCCCCCATCAATTCCATCAAAATTGCGGAAGCGACAATGCCTGCCGTTTCTGATCGCATCCGCCTGGGACCCAGAGAGAATCGATGGTACCCATTGTCAATTGCCAGGAGAATCTCATTTTTTGAAAATCCACCTTCTGGTCCGATCAACAGGATCGCGGCTTTGGACTGCTGCAGCTTCTGCTGAATTTCTGATACTATCTGTGAAAGATTTTTTACACCATCCCCACTTTCAGCGATTAATCCTGATTTTAACAATCCGGTTTTCCTGACCACATCGCGGATCGTTTGCGCCGGAGTGATCTCCGGCAGAATCGAGCGAGCCGACTGCTTCATCGCTGCAATTGCAATTTTTTTCCAGCGAGAACGCCGGGAGGACACATCTTCGACAATCGAATTTTCACACAGCAGCGGAATAAAAGTGGAAACGCCAATTTCAGTCCCCTTTTCGATCACCCAATCAAAGCGATTGCCTTTGGGAACTGCCTGCGCCAGGGTGAGTTGAAAGTTTGGTTCGCCAACAAAACGGGAGCGTTTCTGTATTTCGCACTGGGCGGATTGTTTGCCAATTTTTGAGATGACGGCGGTAAATAAGTTCCCCTGTCCATCAACAACTTCAATGATATCCCGCTCCTGTTTTCGCATGACACGGACGAGATGTTTCAGCTCCTCACCTTTTATTTCTAACGATTGCTGGGAGATGTTTTCAGGTTCTGTGTAAAATATTTCTCGATGTCTCATATCAGTTAAGGATTCTGATTTTCAAATTGAATGCGCTTACAATGAGAAACTGAGCAAGCAGAGGTTAAGCGGAGTTTTGTATCCGCTAGATCATCCTTCCCATAAAATCTCCGTGATGCTCTGTTTCCTCCGTTGCTCCTTGTAAATTTTGGACAATGAGCAACGGAGCGAGCGGAGTTTCAGCGGAGTTTAGTAACTGCCAGATAATTCCTCCTAAAAATTCTCTGTAATGCTCTGCTACCTCTGCTACTTATTGTAGGTTTTTGCTTTCGATACAAATAATTAGAATGCGACTTCCACTTCGGCAATCGCACTCGGCTCCCAGTCAAAGTCAAATCCACATTCGAGGCGAAAGACTTCCACATACGGGAGATGGAAATGAATGCCCGCTCCAAACCCTGGTTTGAAATTCTTTGCTGTGACAGGATCACTTTGATACCAAACCTTCCCAGCTTCAACAAATACTCCCGCGCTCATTCCAAATTTTAAATTGGTCGAATATTGATCGAACAGGGGAAACGTTTCAACATCGATGTAGCGAATTTTCAAAATCGGGAATCGAAATTCCGCGCCGCCGAATGCAAGATTTTCTCCCTCGAAAATATCATAATAATGACCACGAAGCCGCTCCCAATACCCGAAATACACCCGGTCATAACTGGGAATTTTTCCCGATGAAAGGTCAATCGCAGCTCGCAGGGCGAGAGTTGTCTTTCGGCTGACTGGAACGTAAGTGCGAAGATCGGTCCCGTAGCGGTAATACCGAATGACTCCGCCATTGCCAACTCGCTTGCCCGAAAACGTCAACATCCAGCCCTGGTGCGGATACTCT
>JALOPY010000376.1 GCA_025453735.1 bacterium
CTCATGCGTTTGATTTTCCCTATTTGAAAGAATATCTGGATCGTGAAGGAGTTCCTAACATGTTGCTCGAAATCGAAGGACAGATTCCAGCAACGGGACAATTGCGGACCAGGGTGGATGCGTTTTTGGAAATGTTGTAACTCAATTCTCACCCACCAAAAAAACAGGACCCCAAAAAATTTGCCGGGCAATTTGACAATGGCAGCAATTCCGATTAGTTGGTATTTATCGCTATGAAGCCTCATTACGAATAACTGCTGAAGCAGTTACTTTTATTTTATTAAGTGGTTAACACCACAATGAATTGTGGTGTTAACTCAATGCTGCTTGACTCAACACCATAATTTATTATAGTGTTGAGTGCTAACAAACCGAACGATAAAAACCGTTGCAACTGTTTTTTCCAACTTTTGGGCATTGCACCCTTTGACAATTGATTTTTGTGTATTGAATTTTATTTGTTTTTTGAGATTTGAGTTTTGGAGTTTCTAACAGTTGGAGCAACGAATGACCAGCAAGCAACCAGGCATCGATCAAGAACGAGAACGACGAAAAATAAAATCTGTCGCCCTGATGAAAAAGATTATGAAAAGCTACTACTTCAGGGCGAAGACGGCAAAATGGCGGAGAAAAAAGGTTGCCTGGATCACTAGCGGCGGGCCTGTGGAGCCGCTTATTGCAATGGATGTCATTCCGGTTTATCCGGAAAATCATGGCGCGATGATCGGCGCTATGAAAATGGGCGTCGATCTCTGTGAAAGATCTGAGGCAATGGGATATTCTCGTGATCTATGTTCGTATGCCCGATCCGATATTGCCTGTTCGGTCGTGAAAGGCGGTCCGATTGGCGGGTTGCCCAAACCTGATTTTCTGATCTGCTGTAATAATATCTGCGGCACGGTTCTGAAATGGTATGAAATTCAAGCCAGGCGCTACAACGTGCCCCTGTTTATTTTCGATACGCCATTTATCCATTCGGAATTTTCAGAGGAAGCCCAGGTGTATGTGAAACGACAGATGCGCGAGTTTATCAAATTTCTCGAACAGACATGTCACAAGCAATTTAAATTTGATAGATTTCAACACGTCGGAAAATTATCGATTCAGGCTCAAAAGTTATGGCAGGATGTGTTGGACTGTTGCGCTCACAAGCCTGCGCCGATGACTGCCTTTGATGCATTTTTTCATCTCGCGCTGATTGTCACGCTGAGAGGCACGCAAACTGCTGTGGATTATTATCGCCAGCTTTTATCGGAGATGCAAGAACGAATCGCTCAGGGAATCAGTATGGTGCCAGATGAAAAAAATCGGCTGTTGTGGGACAATCTCCCGATCTGGTTCCGGACGAGATGGCTTTCGAATAAATTTTCAGAGCACAATGCCTGCCTGGTTGCAGATACCTATACGTCTGCCTGGAGTGGAGTCGTGCATTTGATTGATGAAAATAATCTGTTAGATTCCATGGCAATGGCATACTCGAATGTCCATCTGAATGTTTCCATCGACAGGATGTTTGACAAGATGAAAAGCCTGATCGAAAAATATGAGGTTAATGGCGTGGTGATGCATTCGAATCGGAGCTGCAAACCTTATTCATTCGGTCAATACGATCTGGAAAAAATGATCCGGGAAAAATTGAACATTCCGACGCTTGTCCTTGAAGCCGACATGGTCGATGAGCGAAATTTCAGTGAGAGTCAAATTGAATCGAGAATTGATGCATTTATGGAAATTTTTAAGTGATAAAATATTCATTCTTTAATTTTGAGGTAAACCTTGAACCCAATTTATTTGACCAAAAAAGAATCAGAAAAGTTAGAAAATGAGCTGTATCAGTTGAAGTATGTCGAACGACCAAAAGCAATACAAGGCATCGCCGATGCACGAGAGCAAGGCGATCTCGCGGAAAATGCAGAATACACCGCTGCCAAAGAAAAACAGGTTCTGCTTGAGCGTAAAATTCAGCAATTGGAATTTATGCAGGCAAGAATTCGAATTATTGAGCCAAAGGAAGGGGAGTCCTCGACAATTCGAGTCGGGAGCAAGGTCACGCTGCTGAACCACAACAAAGGAAAAACCATGACTGGTCTCGTTGCTTCAACTGCGGAACTGAATTTTTATGATATAGATGTTATTTCCCTGGAATCTGCGGTTGGTAAAAACATCATCGGCAAATCAGTCGGGGACACGTTTGAGATCGATGCTCCCGCCGGTAAATTGAAGTATGAAATTTTAGAGGTAGAATAAAAATACCGGGGAATAAAACTGCCAATCTCTCTGAAAATTCGGATTACTTATTTGATAAAAGCTTATCGATCCGCTTGAATGCATAGCCTTTTGCGATTAAATAGTCGATCAAATTGGCTAATTTAGTATGAAATTTATCTGCTCTCCGGGGATCGCTTCCGATGTGGAGCAATAATATAAAACCGTTTAAACCATACTGCTCCTTGTTTTCAAACTCAAGAATACTTTTATAAATATCTTCAGCCGAAACATAGCCTTTTCCGATTTCTGGATGCGTCCAATCAGTATGGGATTTGGTGCCGGGAGTGAAGTTTACCAGTTTGATTCCTGTTTCCTGACACCAGCGGGCGATTGTCGCGTTGTACCATTCATAGGGGGGCAAAAAGAATCGCGCCTCGGATTTTTGAATCCCAAAGTTTTTCATTGCTGCATAGTTGCTATCCAGATCAGCGAGGAATTTTTCTTTGCTGACCAGCAGGCTGTCCCGATTATTCCAGGAACAGTAGAGCAGATGCTTATCCGAATGCGCACCCAGGTAATGACCATCTTCTCTCAATGCAGAGATAATCTTTTTAAAATTCGGGTTACGATAAAAATTTCCTGTCAGAAAAAAAGCTGCTTTGAGGTTGAAGCTTGACAGTACGGCACGAATGTGATCTCCTCCATCAGCAAATTCATCTCCGGTAAAAACGAGAGCTAGCTCATTTCGGCTCTTATCGCCCCGAATGATCGCGCCTTGATGATATTCGAAATAATTTTTGCAAGCAAATACCAGGAAAAGCAACACAAAAAATTTTATGTTCTGGTTTTTCATTTTTATTGCACCGACATTGATCAAAAAATGATAATTGGTTCAGCGGCTACCAGCCAGGTCGCAGTGAGTCAGGTTTTTTGAAATTGAAATTTTTGCTTAGATTTGACGAACCACTTTTCGGCGCCAGCAATCGCAACGTAAAATAAAAACGAAAGTGACAGGGAAAGCATGTAACTCCATTTAAATTCCAGAATATAATGCGACACAATCCAGACAGCAGCGCCACAGATCAAGGAAGCGATGGCGCTTTTTACGCCGCCGATTTTTGTGAACAGACCGAAAATAAGAACGATGAAGATGCCCGCGCTGCCAAAGGATGAAGCATCTTTCACCAGTTTATAAATTCCTTCGGCATGAAGCGCTAGCACATAAGCAATAACCCCCATGATAATTACAACGATCCGCACTGTGATCAAATTGTCTTTATCCGACATTCCGGGACGGAAAGAGATGATGATATTATGCGACAGCAGGGCAGAAGCTGCCAGCAATGCGCTATCCACTGTTGAAAGAATGGCAGAAACCAACGCCCCGGCAAAGATGATATAAAAAATATTTGAGAGATGTTGTCGCGCCATGATCGGCAGAATATGCTCGGGATCGGTCAGGTTGGGGATTAATGTCACGCCGATAAGTCCGATGAATAATGGAATGATGCCGATTGAAAAATAGAGCCAGCCTGCAACAAAGGACGAGCGACTAGCAATCGCTGGAGTTCTGGATGCGATGACCCTGGAAATAACTTCCTGAGCCACAACGGAACCGCAGATCGGAATCGCCCATGCCTCAGCAATCGTGAGGATCGAGAGCGGACCGGATTCGATCCCTTCCGGGATAAAGGAAAGTTTTTTTGGCTCTATCGAGCTGATTGCAGATCCAATCCCACCGAGATCCCCGATTATCGAGTAAAACACAAAAATTAATCCAATAATGAGCACAATGCCTTGAATGATATCGGTCAGCGCATCTGCCAACAATCCTCCCAACGCCGTATAAATAATTACAACAAATGCAGCTATGGTAATGGCGAAAGCCAACTGAAGCTCGGACGA
>JALOPY010000377.1 GCA_025453735.1 bacterium
CAATTGCAAATTATTTTTTAAAATAGACCAGACTTCTTTTTCTTTTTGGGGCGATAGAATTTTTGCCCAGGGGAGTATTGCATCTGGAAAAATATGATTAGCAAAATATTCGGCTCTGCCTTCAAAGACCAGGTATTCGATGACGCTAAAATCCTTTCGCTCAAAATGCGTGATTGACCAGACATTATGATGATACTCATGGGCGATGATGTGTTTGAGAACCGCCTGCCAACTTTCCTGCTGAGGATCGATGGAGATGATGATATTGCCGATGCCCGTGGCAAACGCCATAACGCCCACGTACAAATGTCCCACATTGTATTGCTGAAATAAAGCTTTTGTCGCAGGATTCATGGCAAGCAAAATGATGTTCGTATCAGGCCCAGGCAGCGAATCCGAGATGATTTTCAATTGTTCGAAAATGAATGGCGCTAGATTGGAATTTTCCAGCAGCGCAATTTCTTCCTGAAGCGCAGCGATGTCGGTAATCGGCGGTTTCAATGTTTCCATAATTTCTGGATATTTGCCCCTTGCCACAAAGCTGCGAAAGATGGACTGATAAATTATTTTTTCATAAAGCTGATTAATTTTGGCTGGATTTTTTTTCGCTTCCTCAACAAATAGCTTCATATTCAGGTAGGCTGGAACGACAGAAAAATTTCGATTTTGACAGGAATAATGGACTGATTGAAAAGCGACATTGCTTTCCTGGTTCGAACAAGTGACGAAAATTAGAATGAAGATAGAAAATGCCAACAAGTGTTTTTTCATTTTCATCTCTCTATGTTATCATATAGCATGACCAATTCGAATGAAACTATAGTTAAGCTGGATTCATTTAATGTCAAATCCAATTTCCACTGCAACGACATTCTGATCAAACGAGCGAGACATTTGTATGCCTCTCCCATAAGATAGTGATAAATAGATAGGAATCTTTACGGACAGTTTTTGTGGCGTGCGAAAGCCAATACCATAAGTGCATCCATGATATTTATTTTTCACATCTTCTAAATCAAAATTATAACCGATTCTGGTAAATAAGTGATGAAGGAATTGAAGTTCCAGCCCTGTGCCTAGACGATTCCAGCGATAGTTTTCTTTGCGCAAGCTGTTTTGATATTCAATAGTTCCAAGAATACTCATATTGGTGTCTTTAAATTCAGAAGTTTGATAGGAAAAACCAACTCGTAATAATCTCATTGGTTCGATAACAAAAACACCATTATCAGCTTTTAGATCGTTTCCCAGATTAGTCAGTGATACGCCGAACACAATATGCTTATTATTAACAAATTCCTTTTTAAATCTTGCTCCCACATCAAACCAAAAAACATTCGCTTTGAAATCAGATATTTTTTCATCATAATATTTCGCATTTAGCCCAAAGGAAAAATAGTTTTCACCTTTCGAAATTAACGTTGATGCTGAAAATATAAATATTTTCAAACCCGATTTGCCTTCAAATTCGTTCCCATATTCATCATAATAACTCAGTTTGCCGTAGTAGAGGCTCAAGTAATTCAAACTGACAAATATTCTGTTACAAACTGGAATTCCAATTCCAAATGCTTCTTGATTAAATAAATTTTCGCTGCCGTAATCGGTTGCTGGTAAATGCGAAAAACAAGTGTTGATGCTTTTTAGAAAGGACAATCCTGCAGGATTTGAGAAGATGGAGAACAATCCTTCATGATAAGATGAGCCTGTTAATCCTAAAGCAGTTCCCTGTGCATCACTTGGTCTGATTGTTTGAGGAAATTCAATTACAGCCATTTGAGAAGATACAAGATTAGCATCGATGCAAACGATGAGAATTGTCATCAATAATTTTAGTTTCTGCATAAATACTCCAATTCCTTTTTAGACTAATTTTTGTTTTACCTGCTGCAAAGGTCTCACCTTATATAATTTTCAGACTTGAAATTAAGGCGAGCATTTCTTTATCTGGATAGAATTCTAAACCCTATTGTCAGGTGGAAATTTTGTTATTTTATATGCTCTGCTATCCATCCCTTAATTATTTCCAACGCCATCGGTGAAATTGTCTCTTGAATCCCTTGATACTCTGCTGGCGAGCCTGTCCCTGCCGATTGAAACAGGTGATTTAAGCCTGCCGAATTTCATGGTCTAAATATAATTCTTAATGGGAAGAAAAGCAAATTTTTTATTGACAATCGGCACGAAATGTTGTAAATTAAATCTGTCAGAATTCTAAAGAGAAATAGTTCGCTGGCAAATATTATTTGGTATATTGAAATAGCGATTCGATTTTTATAATAGGAGCAAAATAATGGCAACAGTCATCAAAGTTCGTTCCAGGATTGATGATGCTAAGCGGGTTGAAGCTTATCTTACGAATGGACTCAGAGAGGAAGAAAAGCGGATATCTTTTGCCATCAATAAAACGGAACGCCGATTGTTGGAATTCGAAAAAAAATTTAACAAGAAAACCACTCAATTTATCGAAGAATTTAAACAGGGACTGATCGAAGAAACAGCCGACACTTTTGACTGGTGGGCAGAATCAAAATTATTGATCGAGCTCAAATCGGCATTTAACACTTTAAGCTCAATCGAAATATGTCCGCAATAACGAGATACCTTGAAGACATTCGGCAACTCCTGGATCAAATCCCTTACATCCTATCCAAATCATTGGAGTATGAGGATCGTGGTGGAGTTGCATTATTAATCAGAGGCAAAATTATTTTCGATAATTTTTCCGAGCTTCACTTTCGGGAGATTGTGTCTTTTACCATCGCTGACCTTCCTGATAAAATTGCCTATTCCTATCATTATCAGGATAAAGAAAAGACATTGATTTTTCGATATGATAATGCTGAACATCATCCAGAAATTTCATCCTATCCGCACCATAAGCATTTTCCAAAATCAATTATCGAAGCCAGTGAGGAAAAATCCCTGGCAGAAGTGATGTTTGAAATCTGCCGTGAGTTTGAAGAATAGCAGATTTTGATTATCCAATCATATGAATACGGCATCGCCTTTAAAATAAAAAACAATTCTTCCATCAAAGTTGCTCGGCATCTTTCGAAACCGCCTGGATATATCATTCATTCTCAAATCACTTTAATCTAATTATCTCCTCCCAATAAACTTGAGCGCCTTCACATAAACATTCTTCACGCCATTATTCTTCTCTTCCTCAACAAATTTCATGAATAGCGGAATCAAATTTTCTCTTGCTGCAATATTATATTTCGCAATCTCAGCCAGCGCAAAAGCCGCACACCAGCGAACGACCGTGCTCTCCTCCCTGGTATTGATCAATAAGTTGGGAATCGCCTTTGCCACTTCTGCTGGATATTTCTGCGCCAGATTGCCAATCGATTCGGGCACTCCCCATTTCACCCGAGGCGCTTTATAGTTGATGTATTCAATTAGCATATCCAGATAAGGGAAGACAATTTCAGGATGGTCTTTTGAGACCTGCTGCATCACCTCGGCGCAGGTGCCTTTATCAACATCCGAGCCTGTTTTGAAAACGTCGATCAACTCACCAAACAGCCTGCTATCTTTCTTGATAGTTTCCGTGAGCAGCGTGACTTTTTCTTTTGGCTTGCGTTTGGATTGCAAGATTTCTGTGATTGAGGAAGACATAGGTTTATCCTTTTTTTATTGCGTTGATGACAGCCCCTTTTTATTTCAGTTTTTAATTTTAATATCGATTAGCTTTTTTACGTTCTCGACATCTTCCTGATTTTTCACTTCAATCCGAAGCCCTCTGCCCTCGGCATATTTGCGGGCATTTTTGAGTTCATCGATGATCTCGCCAGGCAGATCACCTTGTTCGATCGCTGCCACAGCCCGATCGCCAAAAACAAATCCCAGTCGAAAATAGCCATTGAAAGCAGTGAAGAAAAATAAATTTCGTTTCTTGAGCAGCATTTTCAATGTCCAGCCATATTTGACGCCATAGAATTTCCATTCTTCAATCTCATCGCCGTGATTTTCCTTGATATGTTTTTTTATCGCTTCCCAGAATTTTCCTGCTTCTCCGATCACGTGAAAAAGCTGATCATTATCAGGCTCAATTGATTTATCCATGAATGCGCTTGATTCCATAATATTTATTTTTCTCCTGAT
>JALOPY010000378.1 GCA_025453735.1 bacterium
TTTGCGCTTTGATGTCATAGAAACCCATAAACAACTCAAAGCCATCGCCTTCCCAGCCCTGACCAGACGTTGCCAGATCGTCATCGATAATATTGGCGCCGACATACAAGAATTTCCCATCGGTCACAAAATTAGCGGTGAAATTCAGATCGGTCGATGCGGGAGTCCAATCGCCAGCCTGATCCACACCAGCGCCTTCGGGCAACACCGTGTAATCCTGGTAGGCCGCAAATTCGCTGAGCGTCCCATCGATCACGAAATTAAAATTCGGATCCCACACCGCTTTATGCGATAGAGAGCTCGCCACCGTAATCGGACCAATATGGTTATTGTCTGTCATCGCCGTCTCTTCATTTTCCGCACTGGTTGCCGTGACTGCATAATAGAAGCTCTGGTCAATGCCAAAAGTGCTATATGGACGATGATTCCAATATTGAACGCCTCGTGGAATTTTCGTCCCAATGCGAACTACACCTGGATCGGTAAGTTTCGTAATCGGTACACCTGGATCGGTAAGTTTCGTAATCGGGGCCATGCTCATATAGACGTTGTAGGTCTCACTGAGATTATCCTCATTATCCGTCCACATCACATGGTTATAAACATAAGCGCGATTCGCGCTCGTATCCACGTTGGCAGTAACTGCCGGAGATTTCAGCGCCCCGGCGGGTTTCTCGATGCCGATAAAAGTAAAGTTGTCAAAATAAATCGAACCCGTCCAGGTGCGATCCGTAAAAAACACCTGAACTCCCGCCCGAATGACGCCGACGGGATTCAGTGCAGGAAAGTTCAGTACATTGTAAACCAGTGTGTTCCATTTGCCTGGCTTCACGGTGGTATCCGAAATTGTAAATGCTTTTTCCGTCCAGGACCAGCTTTTCTTATCCGTTGCCCAGAAGGAAATTTGTGTACTTGCGGGAATATCCGTCGGGATCCAGACATCGATGGACATGGCGGTTGCACCCGTATCCATCTCCGTCCATTTCAGATCGAGATTTTCGTTGACGAATTGGGCTTTCGTATCGAGAACCGAATTCCAATCGGTCTTTAAAACGCCGACGCTTTGAGCACTGGGATCAGCCGCCCAGGCGATATTCGTCATCGCGCTGTTCCAACCCGTGTTGCCAAAGCCGTAGGTGCCAAATGCCTGTTTCTCAAAATCGGCATAGACCCATTTCTTGCCGACCTCTTTGGTATGGACTCTAAAATTATCAATATAGACTTTTCCCGACCAGCCTGCCGCACCGAACCAGAATTCCAATCCGCCCTTGCAATTCCAGGGCACGTATTTATTATTCAATTGATTGGATCTTTTCACTGGAAATGCAATGGTATTCCATTCACCTTTTTTAAGTGGAAATCCAGGCGCCGCCGCCCAGACCGACAGAGCAGAATATTTTACATCGATCCAGGACCAGTTCACTTTATCCTGGCTCCAGACTTTGACCTGAGCGCTATCTGGAAAATCAGCGGGAACAAAGACATCCATTGTAAAAAATGCTCCGCCTTCTTTGGTATCGGTCCAGCCCAATGGCAGCGGATCAGGTCCGCCAACGGCTGCCTTAGCCGCATCACCCACTTTGCTGACGATGTTCATATCCATGGAGAGAACATTACCGAGGGTCGGATCGCTGATGCGCTGCAAATTGGAGCCAGCCGTGCCCCAGCCAAACCAGAAGCCCTGCATTCCCTGGGCTTCATTCTCAAAATCGGCAGCCACGATTGGCTCTACTCCCCAGATCGTGGCATTATCAATAAAAATGGTTCCTGACCAGCCAGCCGCACCGAACCAGAATTCCAATCCACCTTTGCAGTTCCAGGGTAAAAATTTATTATTCAACTGATGGGTTCGCTGAACTGGAAAAGTAAGCGTATTCCAGGCGCCTTTGACCAGCTTGTGGCCATAGGCTGCCAGAGCGGAATATTTAATATCATTCCAGGTCCAGTTGACTTTATCCTGGCACCAGAGTTTTACCTGGGCGCTATCCGGGAAATCCGCGGGCACAAAGACATCGAACGTCAGAAAATAGGCGCCCATTTTGGAATCGGTCCAGCCCAGTGGTAACGGATCAGGTCCGCCAACAGCGGCTTTGGCAGCGTCGCCAGTTTTGCTGGTGACCGTAATATCGAGCGCCAGAACGCCGCCATAAGTCGCATCATCGATGCGACGCAAATTGGAGCCAGCCGTACCCCAGCCGTACCAGAAGCCCTGCATTCCCTGAGTCGCATTTTCAAAATCAGCAAAAACCTGTGAAAAAATGGTTTCAGGCAGGCAAAGCATACCTACTAGAAATAATACCAGTAAAAAGCGTTTCATAAAACACCTCCACAAAATTTGTTAATTGTTGATCACGAATTTATAAAAAAATCTGTTCTTTTTGGAATAGGTCACCTCCTTTCACCGATTTGTTAAATCCCAGGTAACATGTTTAGCAAAAACAATTTTGTTCATTGGTGTTTTTATATTTAGATCGAAATGAGTGCAAAATTACTTCGCACCATTTAGGCGTTTTACCGATTCTCTTTCCACCAGTTCAACCGGAACAATGGTATGCACAGGCCTGGAAAGCTCCCCTTTAATAATTCGAAATAAAGTGCGCACCGCAATCGAGCCTAATTCCTGCTTATGCACTCGGATCGTTGTCAGCGCTGGCGTCGATATTCTGCCAAGATCGATATCATCAAATCCCACAAAACTAATATCGTCTGGCACATTGAGGTTTAATTCCTGGACCGCTTTATAGCCACAAATCGCATTGATATCGTTCGCGGAAAAAATGGCGGTGGGAGGTTCTTTCTGGGTGAGCAAAAATTTTACATGTTCATACCCCTGCTCTAAACCGCCTGTTTTGACATAAGCGTTCTCGACAATAATTCTATTGCTTTTCAACGCTTTCAGGTAACCATCATATCGTTGTTTGAAGCTCAATCGGGACAGATCGCCGGAGATAAAACCGATCTTTCGATGCCCCGCAGCGATGAGATACTGGACAGCGATTAAGGCGCCGTGTTCATTGTCGATAAAAATCTGATGACAATCTTGGATTGTAAATTTGGGATCAACCAAAACAAGTGGGACTTTCGCTTCTATGATTTTATTCACAAAATTTTCTCTCAAGATTCCCACTAAAATTAGCCCATCGATCTGCCTTTCTCGAACCATTTTTGGCAGGGTGTCCTGGTTGCATTCCGGGATCAAGTGTAATAACAAATTAAAATTGTTCATCCCGATCTCGGACTCGATTCCTTCCAGCACTCTGGAGTAAAATGGATTGCCAGACAGCGGCTGGTGCTCACGACAAAAGATCACGCCAATATTTTCAGTGGTTCTTTTTTTCAAGCCCTTGCCAAACGCATTGGGAGTGAAATTGTGTTGCTGAGCGATCTCCAGAATTTTTTGTTTGGTATCTTCGCTCACATCGCTCCTATCATTCAGCGCTTTGGAGACCGTCGAGGGCGCAACATTAGCGAGCCTGGCAATGTCTTTGATGGTGATCATGATTCAAATCGTCGTTCACAATTATCAATTATCAATTTTCAACTAACTATTGAGATTTTTGATGGTTATTATTTTTAACATTTACAAAATTCAGTGAAGTCATATTTAACGAAAACGTTTTAGCGAAAACAGCACCAGTTGAAGCATTCATCGGAATTTGACAAATATCATTTTCTTCGATCGTCAGGCAAAATCGAGCCTGATTATTGACAATTTGTTGAAAGTAAAAAGCAGGAAGTAGCCTACCATTTTCTAAAAAATACGTCAAAAAACTGTCGATGCAAGTCTTGTTAATATGAACAGGATTAAGAGATTGAGCTGTCACCTGGAAAGCACGAATGAGCCGTTGTTTTGTACTGGATGATCCAGTCGCTGAAAAAACCTTGATGAGTCTCGTTGCTGAATGCCAATTATTTACTAAGAAAGGGAATCCAATTAGAGGAAATAGGCTAACGTTTTTCATCATCACTTTTTGAGTTGTTTTCAGAAAACGTTTTCGTAATCGGGGGGAATATAAAATATTTCTTTAAAAAAGTCAAGGAAAAATTTGTTTTCTTTAAAATTTTTTATCCCGCTGCTGACGCTTATTTGGGATTGATTTTTCGAATCACTAATTCCATCCATAAATGAGAAGATTGCCCTTGCGAAGGTTCCTAACCTTCGCAAGGGTTTCGATTTCTGTTTTAATAGGTATCCCGAATCGTCAGAATCTTGAGCTTGTTTTCCAGATCAGGAATTTTCGTTTTGCATCGAAACTCAAATTCAACGCTTTCACCAGGCAGCAGGTCGAAGAAATTATCTGAGAAAAAGCCATCGGCCTCATCGATCTGTAGATAAACATTTTTAGCTAATTGATCGGAGGTCAATCGAATGCTGTACCCTCCAGCGATCGGCGTAATTGACTTATCGATTTTCGGCGCTGGCAAATCCAGGTTTTCGACGGGAGCAAAATAGAGAATGTTCTGGCCCAACATTTTCTCATTCTGAAGCAAAGCTGTTTTCAAAAGCACATTTTTAGCTGATGTGCCTTTCAGTAATTC
>JALOPY010000379.1 GCA_025453735.1 bacterium
GGCGGCAGGGCGCTGAAGTTTTATGCTTCGATCAGACTGGATATTCGTCGCACTGCTTCCATCAAAGATCGAGAGAATGTAATCGGTAATAGGACCAAAGTCAAAGTCGTCAAAAATAAAGTCGCTCCGCCGTTTCGGGAAGCGGAGTTCGATATTATGTATGGAACAGGAATCTCGTCGGAAGGCGATATTATCGATGTCGCAGTGGACAACAATATCATTGAAAAAAGCGGCACCTGGTTCTCCTATGGTGAAGAACGATTGGGACAGGGACGCGAAAATGTGAAACGATTTCTCCTGGAAAATCCCGATATGTTTAAAGAGATCGAGATAAAAGTTCGGAAGGCGCTGGGAATCATACAAGACAAACCCGTTGTTGAAGAGAAACAAGAGGTGAGGGCGGATTAGACCAGGTTTATTGATGCAAAACCAGCATTTGGATTCTAAGTTAAGAGAATCACGTTTTATTCAAAAGAATTTTTTTTTGAGAAACAACAATTGAGTTTGAATCCATTACGATTATAATGCCTAAAACAATCACCCAAATCGCCGTTCAGAAGAAACGAAAAAATCGCTGTTCGATTTTCCTCGATGAAGAATATGCCTTCGGGGTGGATCAGGAAATCGTTCTGCAGTTTGGTTTAAAAAAGGGGGATGTGTTAACTGATCAGCAGATCGAAGAAATCGGTATCAATGAAGAAAAGAAGCGAGCCAAAGACCGGGCGCTGAATTTTTTATCGTATCGGGATCGCAGCGAGAAAGAGATCCGAATCAAGCTCAAAGATGTCGGATATGAAGAGAGCATTATCGATTGGGTGGTTGGAGAATTAAAAAGATTAAAATTTCTTGATGATCAGCGGTTTGCACAGAGCTATGCGCAGACCCAGATGCTCACCCGTCCGATAGGCGAATATTTTTTAAAAAGAGAGCTCAAACAAAAAGGACTTGATGCAGATATCATCGAGCAAACGGTTGAGAAAGCCTACGAGGAAAAAGATCAGCTTTCTATTGCACTGGAGCTGGCGCAGCAGCGCAAAAAGCGCTATGGAAATATTGATGCCATGAAAGCGAAGAAACGGCTGAGTGATTTTTTATTGCGGAGAGGATTTAGCTGGGAGATTGTTTCGGAAGTGCTGGAACAATGGAAGGATTTAAATAATGATAAAGAAAGATATGAAGAATAATATGACCAAGTGGATGATTTAAGGGGTGTGAACATGACGTCAAAACAAATCAGAGAATCGTTCATTAAATTTTTTGAAAAATATAATCACAAATTCGTGCCCAGTTCCGCAGTGGTGCCGTATGACGATCCGACATTGCTGTTTACCAATGCCGGCATGAATCAATTCAAGAAAATATTTTTAGCAATTGAAAAAAGAGATTACACGCGAGCAGTCAATTCACAAAAGTGCATCCGTGTCAGTGGCAAACATAATGACCTGGAAGAAGTCGGCAAGGACACCTATCACCACACTTTTTTTGAAATGTTGGGAAATTGGTCGTTTGGCGACTATTATAAAAAAGAAGCCATCACCTGGGCATGGGAATTATTGACTGATGTCTGGAACCTGCCCAAGGATAAATTGTATGCAACTGTATTTCGTGAAGATGATGAAGCGGAAAGGTTATGGAAAGAAGTTACCGATATTAAGCCGGATCAGGTGCTCCGGTTTGATGAAAAAGATAATTTTTGGGAAATGGGCGAGGTCGGACCCTGCGGACCATGCTCTGAAATTCATATTGATTTGGGACCAAATAGATGCGATAAAAAGCATATCACGGGGCATCAGTGCAAAGTCAATGGCGGTTGTGCTCGCTATATTGAATTATGGAATTTGGTTTTCATTCAATACAATCGGGAAGATGATGGCTCGCTGGTCGAATTGCCCGCCAAGCATGTTGACACCGGTATGGGATTTGAACGAGTTGTTTCAGTGCTGCAAGCGGTTGGCTCCAATTATGATACCGATCTGTTCCGTCCCATCATCAAGCATATTTCTGAAATTTCCGAAAAAAAATATGGCGCAAATGAAGACGGCGTCGCGCATCGTGTCATCGCCGATCATGTGCGGGCATTGACATTCGCCATTGCAGATGGCGCGCTCCCATCAAATGAAGGGCGAGGCTATGTGTTACGTCGCATTTTGCGGCGGGCAGCGCGATTCGCCCGAAAGCTGGATTTGCATGAGCCGATGATCTACAAATTAGTCCCCACCGTTGTCGATGTCATGGGCGATGCGTTTCCAGAAATTAAAGAAAAGCATCAATACATAGCTTCGGTCATAAAATCCGAAGAAGAACGCTTTAATATGACGCTGGATCGAGGGATCGATCTGTTTGAAAAATTAGCGACCGACTTAGCCTCCCGAAAAATCAATCAGATTTCAGGCGCTGATGCGTTTCGATTGTATGATACGTATGGCTTTCCACTGGATCTGACTCGATTGATGGCTGAAGAGAAGAACATGACCATCGATGAAAGCGGATTTCAATCTGAAATGGAAAAGCAGCGGGAACGCTCTCGTGCAGCAGACAAATTTGATTATGAAATCGATATTAATTTTGATGACTGGGAGCAGATTTCCAGCGGGGACGATTCAAAATTCTTAGGCTATGAGCTGCTGGAAGCTGAAGCCACGATCAGACAACTCAAACGAAAAGAGGATTACTCCTATCTGATTTTAGATCAAACTCCATTTTATGGCGAGGCAGGCGGTCAGGTGGGGGATCAGGGTGAAATCGAGTTGAATGGTTTTGTGTTGAATGTTGAAAATACCATTCGCCATGCTGAAAAAATTATTCATATTGCCAGAGGATTTCTGCCCCACCCGTTACCGAACGCGCTTGTCAAAGCCAGGGTGAAACGAGATCAGCGGATGAGCACGGCACGCAATCACACCGCGACACATTTGTTGCAGGCTGCACTGCGACAGGTGCTGGGCAAACATGTGCAGCAATCAGGTTCATTGGTCACGCCGTTCCGATTGCGTTTTGACCTGACGCATTTTGAGCGAATATCTTCAGATCAACAAAAGAAAATTGAACGAATGGTGAATGAAAAAATCTGGGAAAATATTCCGCTACAAATATTTCATCGTTCTTTTGATGAAGCAAAGAAGCTGGGTGCTATGGCTTTGTTTGGCGAAAAATATGGGGATCAGGTACGTGTCATCAAAATTAATGATTTCAGCATGGAGCTCTGTGGAGGAACGCATATTTCGGCAACGGGACAAATTGGGATGTTTCGCATTGTTTCGGAATCCAGTGTCGCGGCGGGCATCCGTCGTATCGAAGCAATCACTGGTGAGGAAGCGTACCGTCGCTCGCTCGAAGACCGAGAACTCATCGATTCACTGGTCGATTCTCTCAATACCCCAGCAGATGGATTGTCGCATCGATTACAAAACATAATAGAACATAATAAATCACTCGAAAAAGAGCTGCTGCAAATTCGAGTGCAATCGTCCCACCAGGAAGTTGACCAATGGATCAGCCAGGCAAAGCAACTGGATCATTTCTCGCTGGTTGTATCGACTGTCACATCGAATTCAGTTGATGAATTCAAACAAATCGGCGATGTGCTGAGAGAAAGATTGAAGTCCGGGATCGGGGTGCTGGGTATGATTTTGGATGGCAAAATCAATTTCCTCTGCGTCATTACCGATGATTTGATCAAGCAGAAGAATTTGAAAGCAGGGGACATTGTCAAAGAAGTGGCAGTAATTGCGGGCGGCAGTGGCGGCGGAAAACCTCACATGGCGCTGGCAGGAGCAAGGGAACTGAATAAGTTTGATCAAGCCTTAGCAGAAGTCGAAAAAATTGTTAGAAATAAAACTCAAACTTCAAATCCAAAATGACAAATAATAGCCAATATTTAATATCCAATTTTCAAACATGCTGTGCTAAATGGAAGATGTTTGACGTTTTGAATTTTGAGTTTTGAAAATTATTTGGGATTTGCTTTTTGTTGTTTGGAATTTTATTCAAAATGAATCAGGAACAAGAATGCAGATTTATACCAGGTTACTTGGCATCCGAAAAAATAGAGGTGCTGGTTACATTGTTCTGATTGATCCGGACAAGCTCCCATTGGAAGAAAATG
>JALOPY010000380.1 GCA_025453735.1 bacterium
TATCAACAAGCTGGATCGCCAGGTCGTAGGTCAATAATGAGAATTTCAGGTCTTTGATGTTGTTCGTCTGTTGGGAATACAACGCTTCCAGTGTTGCTGCCTTTTTTGCAAAAATGGAGAGCAATCGAATTTCCTCGCTGATATTTTTCAATGGTGGGTTGCTGTAGATATTCTGGTTTTCAAAATCTGAGACCAGCGCGATAATTGCCTGCTGGTAATAGTGAAGCGCCTGCTCAAAATGATCCTGGTTGGTGGAATTCTCACCCAATTCAAAATAAATTTCTGAAATAAAGGGATGCTTCTTTCCGAAAATTTTTATTCCAATTGACAAACCATTATTCAGCTCGCGTCGCGCCTCTTCAAAATTTCCATTTGCGGATTTTGCAGCTCCGATATTATGATGCGTTTCAAAGTCATTTTCCAGCGAATGAACATTGGCGATGTTCATGTACGACTTAATCACATTGGGGTGATGCTCGCCAAAACGCGCCAGATTTATCCCCAATGTTTGATGATAGAATTGCAGCGCTGTTGCATAATCAGCTTTTTTCTTATAGACGATCCCCATGTTGTTATAAATTTCTGCCACCAGGGGATGGTCTTCACCAGATGTTTCTAAAATCAAAGACAACGACTTATTGTAATATTCAAGCGCCTTTTCATAATCTCCCTGTCGATCAAAAACCAATCCCATATTCAAATAACACCCGGCTACAAATGGATTTTTTTCCCCGATTGTGTTTGTGGCAATGTCCACTGCTTTTTCAAAATAAGGCAATGATCGATCATAATCGCCTGTTTCATTATAGCTGACGCCCAGGTTTAGATAACTATTGGCCATGTCTGGATGATCTGCTCCCAGGATTGCCTTACGGATTTCCAGCCCCTGCTGATGATAATTCAATGATTTTTCAAAATCACCTTTGCTATTGGCGACGATTCCCAGGTTCACATAACTATCTGCCACGAGTGGGTGATGTTTTCCCAGATTCTTAAGCCTGATGCTGAGCGCTTTTTGATGGTAAGCCAACGAGCTATCATAATCGCCCTGGTAATATTTCATCACGCCAATTCCATGATAACTATTGGCCAGCTCGATTGAGTCTGGCACTGTCTGGTTCATGAGGAGAGCCAGCGCCCTGCGAAAATAGTAATAAGACGAATCCAAATCTCCCTTTTTGCGATATACGTTTCCATAACTATTAAAAAGCTGGGCGAAATGCGCGGCTTGATCCCCGACTTGAGTTGAGCTGATTTCATTCGCTTGATTCAAGTAATTTAACGCTTGATCGTAGTCTTGCTTTTGGCGGAAATTTTCACTGATAGTGATCAGGCATTTAAAATATTCTTCCCAGTTTTGATCTGATTGGTACTTTGCAGCCGCTTTTTGAAAGTAAAATATTGAGCTGTCGAATTGGGCGTGTTGTTGAAAGATCTGAGCTTTAGCGAAGTCGTCTTTTTCAATGACAGCAAGCGAATCAGCGTTGTCTTTTCTGACCTGGGCCAGGCTTTTGATTTTGAATGAATGACAGAGCAGAATGACGATGGGCAACAGCACGAATAGCGCCGTGATCGTATTTTTGATATTTCTTGAAAATAGTTTTTTTCGAAGAACGATCACCAGGCTGAAAATTATGACCAGCGCAATGGAGCCCAGAACAATGAAATTTGGTTGATGTTTAAAATGAATGGGATTCGTATCACCGATCAATATAAAATTTGCCCAGTAAAATGGATTTGACATCACTCCATCAGCATTTTTCAGGTAGGTTAGTTTTGCCTCTCGCAGCGCATCGTCCTTATTCAGTTCCTGCTTGAGTCCTGCGTAAAATCGCTGCATAATTTCTGCTGTCGCTTTGTCATCAACAGGCCAGAGACTGACCAGCACGTTGGGACAATTGGCGTACATAAAGCCACGGGCTAAGCTCATGATGCCTTCCGCTCGCACCAATTTTCCAGTGCCAGTGTTGCAAGCGCTGAGCACAGCGAGGTTGGCATTCAGGTGCATGTTATATAATTCATGCGTATGAAGCAATCCATCTTCTAATGTGTCATTGGCAGTTGCAAACAAAAACCTGGAATAGAGCGGCGCATTATCATCGATCAGGGCGTGTGTGGCTAAATGGATAATGGTGGCATCTTTGGCATGTTGCTTGAAATTGCGTTCGCTGGCGTGCTGGTTAATAAAAATTTTTCCGGGAAGAATTCGGGCAATATTCCGCACTTCTTTCTCAGACCATTTCAAATCCATTAGCTCACTTTGTGGTGAATCGGAAGAATCGCTGAAGCTTCTGACTGAATTTTGGGCGATGCTGAAATTGGCAGTGACGATATTCTGGAACAGAAGGAGATAGATAAGCCAAAAAGTATTTCGCATCGAGAAATCTCTCCTGATTTTGCAGCGAAAGATTGGCACGCGTTGAAATTTTTAATTGAAGAATCAATTGGTTATACTTTTGAAATTGAATTTTGTTTGATGGTATAGATTCTAGGAAATTCTACCTGCAACTTTTGAACTATCTTTTAGAGTAAAAGCTCATTTACAGATGGAAGATAAACCTGGTTTCTGCCAGAAACCAGGTTTATACACCCGGGATTGAGGTTTTATGGATTAGCCAGAATTCTGCTTGACTTAAACCGTTTAACTTCTTATATTCCCAGTCAATTTTAAAAATGAAAACGATCATGGTGCGATCTGATGAAAAAAATGTTTATTACCATGGCAGGCAATATTGGTTGCGGCAAAACAACCGCGGCAAAAATTGTCAGCCAGGGTCTTGGGTACGAGCTCTTCGATGAACCGGTGATCGACAACCGGTTCCTGCGGGACTATTACGCCGACATGAAGCGCTGGTCATTGACATTGCAGATGGAGTTTTTGATTCGCCGCGTCGAACATCATGAATTAATCGAAACGGTTCCAAAATCATGCGTCCAGGATCGTTCATTATATGAAGACCCGGAAATTTTTGCCAAATACCTCCATGGACTGGGGCACATGACTGACGATGAGCTTGATCTTTATTTCGATTTTTTTGAACGATTAAACAAAAAACTCATTCGTCCTGACCTCGTCGTTTTTCTTCAAGTGGATGATGTTCAAATTCTATTAAAAAGGATTCGCAAGCGTGGCAGAGTGGAAGAGCAAGGTATAACCGCGGATTTTCTCCAGGGGCTTGGCGGTTATTATATAAGTTTTCCGCAGGTGTGCCGCAATAAATATGGGATCGACATCATTACATTCAATGTAACAGAGATCGATATTCGCTCGAAAGAGGGTAAAGAGGCTTTTATGTCGGTGATAAGGGACAAGCTGAAATGAGCGAGACAAAGCATCAACATACCTTGCGCCAAAAAATCGGTCTTCTTGGAGGAATTCCAGTTTTTCTCTTGTTTTTATTCTTGCCAATTTCGGGCACGCTCGAACCCATCGCACAAAAAACATTAGCAGTGGCGGTCTTGATGGCATGGTTGTGGATCACCGAAGCGCTGCCAATTCCAGCCACAGCGCTTATCCCAATCGTTGCTTTTCCCCTGCTAAAAATCATGGAAGCCAAAGAAGTCGTTCGATCCTATAGCGATAGCAATATTTTTTTATTCATGGGGGGATTTTTTCTTGCCATGGCAATGCAGAAATGGGAACTCCATCGCCGGATCGCGTTGCATATAATTCGATGGATTGGCTTGGGACCGCAAAAAATTATCCTCGGATTTATGGTCGCAACCGCATTTCTTTCGATGTGGATTTCCAATACGGCCTGCACCATGATGATGTATCCGATTGGTCTGGCGATTATTCTTCAATTGACAAATCTTGACAGCGCGGATCAGCGCGACCTTGATGAGATCACTGCTTCTTTTCAAACGGCGTTGATGTTGGGGATCGCGTACGCATCGAGCATTGGCGGCATCGGAACCAAAATCGGGACGCCGCCAAACATCGTTTTTGCTGCTGCCGTGAAATCGATTTTTCCCGAAGCGCCCGAAATTGGATTTCTCCAATGGATGCTGGTCGGCGTTCCCATCGTTCTGGTATTTATTCCGATTTGCTGGTTGTTTCTGACACGAGTGGCGCTCCCGATTCGCATCAAAAAATTACCAGGCAGCAGAGACGTGATTAACGAGCAAATCGAAAAGCTCGGACCTATGGGAAGAGGCGAGCGATATGTCTTGATCATCTTTATTTTGACCGCTTTTGCCTGGATATTCAGAAGCAATATCGAGCTTGGCTCATTTATTATTCCTGGCTGGGCTAATTTGCTTGGCATCGAAAAATATGTTGACGATGCAACGGTAGCAATCTTTTCTTCAGTTCTTTTCTTCAGTTGTGCTGTTCAGCTTGCCGGTTCATTTGAAGGAAGGTAATTTTTTGTTAGACTGGAGCTGGGCAGCAAAGATTCCCTGGGGAATTTTACTGCTGTTTGGCGGCGGCATAGCCCTGGCTGCCGGGTTCAAAACAACGGGACTTGCTGGCTGGATCGGTCAAAACTTAGGACTATTTTCGCACGTACCCGTGTTGGTAATGATCGTAATCACGTGTTTCATGCTGACATTTTTAACCGAGGTAACTTCAAACACGGCGATCGCAACGATTTTTATGCCTATTATGGCAGCAACGGCATTGGCAATGAACATCCATCCATTTCTTCTGATGATTCCCGCCACTGTCTCGGCGTCATGCGCATTCATGCTCCCTAAATGGCAAAAGCTGGGCTCGGGTTGAATTTGATTGGAATAATTATTGTTACAGCGATCACCTATCTCATCGCGATTCCAGTTTTCGGAATTGTTTTGGAAGCTTTGCCCGGTTGGGTTCATTAATTATGGCTGATTTGTCAGCGTGGGAGTGTTTTCTCTTATGCATTTCATTTTTTTAAATAAATAGTTTTGGTGAATTAATACTTTTATGCGGAGGTTTATGGTTTATGAAGAGTCAGGAATTTATTGCAATCGAAGATCGTTATGGAGCGCATAATTACAAACCACTGGACGTCGTTATCACAAAAGGTCGAGGAGTCTGGGTTCAAGATGTCGATGGGAAAAAATACATGGATTGCCTTGCTGCCTACTCGGCTGTCAACCAGGGACATTGTCATGCCAGGCTGGTTAAAGTCATGCGGAAGCAAGCGAAACGTTTGGCGCTCACGTCACGGGCATTTCGCAATGATCAATTACCTTTGCTGGCAAAAGAATTATGCGAGTTAACCGGATACGAAATGATGCTTCCTATGAACTCTGGCGCAGAAGCAGTTGAGACCGCTATCAAAGCTGCCAGAAAGTGGGGCTATCAGATAAAAGGGGTGGAAAACAATAAAGCTGAAATTATTGTGTGTGATGGAAATTTTCATGGCAGGACGATAACCATCGTGACATTTTCTCCTGAGCAACAATACAAAGATGGCTTCGGGCCCATGACTCCCGGCTTCAAAATGATTCCATTTGGCGATGCTGACGCCCTTGAACAGGCGATCACACCCAATTCGGTTGCATTTCTGGTCGAGCCAATTCAAGGTGAAGGTGGGGTCGTCGTCCCACCGGCAGGATTCTTGAAGAAGTCAAAAGAAATTTGTGAGAAACATCATGTGCTTTTTGTTTCAGATGAAATACAAAGTGGACTGGGAAGGACCGGCAAGATGTTTGCCTGCGAGCATGAAAATGTTCGAGCTGATATGGTCACGATTGGGAAAGCGCTTTCCGGCGGAATGTACCCTGTTTCTGCCGTGCTGGCTTCGAAAGAAATATTGGGGGTTTTCAAACCTGGTGATCATGGTTCGACATACGGCGGTAATCCCCTGGCATGCGCCATTGCGAGAGAAGCACTGCAAGTGATTGTCGATGAAAAATTATGCGAGCGAGCTACTGAATTGGGCGATTATTTGATGCAGCAGCTTCAAAAAATTAACAGTCCCCATGTTGATTTCTACCGGGGAAAAGGTCTCTGGATTGGAATCGTGCTGAAACAAGAAGCTGGCGGCGCGCGTCGTTTTTGTGAGGCGCTGAAAGAAAACGGACTGCTTGCCAAAGAGACGCATTGGAATATCATTCGCCTTGCGCCTCCGCTTGTCATTACGAAAAAGGAGATCGATTGGGCGCTGGAGCGGATTGAACGGGTGTTGATGATGGATTAGTTTGGATTGATTGGTTAATTGTGAGTGGTCACCG
>JALOPY010000381.1 GCA_025453735.1 bacterium
CATGGTCCAATAATAGATGGAGTTTGATTGCGCCTTTGGTACGGCGATATTTGGCCCAATCAAACACGCTTAAACACATGGCGATGACCGAGGCGTCAAAGCTGACCAGTTTATTTTTGAACCGAAATTTATGTTTACCGCCGAATTGACGGTGGCAGCGACCTAATAATTGATAAAATAGTTGTTCATACAATTGCCATGGACGATGTTCATTGGCATAGGCCAGCGTCGAGCGGCTCGGCGCTTTGGTCAAACCCAAATGTCGAATTTTACCTAATGCTGTGGCTAAACCACCGCAAATTTCTCGTAACGAATGGGCTTGACCTAATTGACAAAACAGCATTGCCACAAACTGATCCCAACACGAAAATCCTTTAGTGTGGCGGGCGGATTTGGTTTTCTTCACAAACGATTCAAATTCGAGTCGAGGAAACAAAGTTAACAATTGACCAAAGATACTACTAAATTTATTCATGAGAGAAGTCTCCTATGGTGAAATTCAATCTTTAAATTGTTATACTACGCATAGGAAAACTTGTCTCAAAAATTACTAAAGTCATTTTTTCAAAATGCTATTTTGGACAAGAGTGATCAAACGCAATACACAAATCTTCCAAGTTCTCAGGATGCAAATTCTCGAACTCTTGCTGTGGCACTTTCACATAGCGCCATTTAGAATCGGTGAGGTGGGTTGCTTTCGCACATCATAACGTAGCGGATTGATCTTTCAAAATAATTTTAAATAGATGAACTTACCCCGCAGGTGGTCAATCTGAATAGTCAATATAACAATTTTTGCTGAACTTCGCAAGGCAAAAAATGCGCTAAATGTTAAATTTTTGTGGGCGAGATGGGAAACTGAGTGCAGGCAGAATAAAAAAAAGAGATGGCAAAAATGCCATCTCTTTCTGAATCAGAATTTGAAATGTTATTTCAACATTATTTCTTCTCGTTATTGGTTTGCTTTTTAACCTGGTCGGTCTGTTTTTTGGCTTGATCGGTCGGGCAGCATTCGCCAGGTTTATGATCTTTGCACTCGCCTTTGGCATGTTTTGCCAGACATTCCTTCGAATCGGCTTTCACATTGCAAGCGCATTTTGCATCGTTGCATTTTGCAGGATCTAGATCCTGGCATTCACTTGCAGTACACTTTTCAAGGCAAGTCTTCGCGCAATCCTTTGTAGAGCAGTCCTGCTTTTCCGTTCCTAACACTTTCACAACATTTTTCTTGACTTCTTTTGCAACATCTTTTTTATCTTGAGCGCTGACATTTACGGTGAATATTGCCAGAACAACGATTGCCAGAAAAATAGCTGTGATGAGGGTGAATCGCTTCATAATAAGTTACCTCCAATGACTGGTTAATTTTTAGGTTGATTATAATTATGATTACAATTATTTTCAAGAGTATTCAAGGCGTTAGCGTGTTTGCATCGCGCTTCTTGAATCAGGCGATTGCCAATAATGTCAAAAAACTTTTCCTGCTGTTCCGAGTTTAAAATTGCTTTTTGTCGCAGCACCGATGCAATCACCTGGTGTTGCAGATCGTTTTGTAGCGAACTGATCTCGTGAAGCAACTGGCACATCGCTTCGCTATCGGGCGAAGCTGTTTTCAACTGAGCGACCAATGTTGTACGCCGGGCGAGAAGCTGTTCCGAAATTGCATTCGATGCATCCAGAAAAGATTGCCGGATCGTTTTCATCTGGTCGAGCTGCGAGCGGGATAGAGCGAGCTCCTGATAGAGATAGTCATCGCCGGATAATTGGCAAATCGTGGCGGTCGGTTTGTTGCTGACGAAGCGATGGTAGCCAATCGTGGTCAATGCCGACAAATTGATAATCAATAGCATCGCAATGACGATAAGGATGATTTTTCTTTTCATAACATCAGTTCCTCATTGTTGGTTGGTTTCCATTGACAGGTAAATTCCGCCAATGGATGCGGGTGGCAGATCATCAAACGCATCCAGATGAGAAGTTTTAATAAATGCTTCTTTTGCGGCAACCAGCGGCGCTTGTCCTGAAATCGCTGAATCGGGATCGCTTGGTAGCGTTCCGAGGTAAGCTCCTGTCAGAATGCCAATGAGAATGATTACTGTCGCTGCAACGGGAACAGCAAAGCCGCGCATCGATTGCCACAAATCGGCAAGCAGATCCCACCGATTTTTTGACGCGGGTAGTTTTGAGGCAATTCGGCGCCACAAGTGGGCTGACGGTTCCAGGATTTCGATCGCAGCGGGGGCATCCCAGATTTTCGTGAGCTGTTTCAGATGCTTTGAACAATCAGGACAGCCTGCAAGATGCTGTCGAATTTCCTGGTGTTGCGCTTCTGGCAATTCATTATCCAGAAACAGCAGCAACTGTTTTTTGATTTTTTGACAACTCATATTTTTTTATCACCTCTGCTTATTTAGACACGGCAATTTGCAAAAACATACTTTCTCAATCAAATTTCTTTCAAATATGGCAACAATTTCTGATACAGGTTTTTCTTGGCGCGATGCAGCCGGGCTTGAACCGCACCGACCGAGCATTCCGCAATCGCTGCGATCTCCTGGCACGAAAGCCCTTCGTAGCGTTGCAGCATCACCGCAATTCGCTGGTCGGCAGGCAGTTGATTGATCGCTTTGAGAACAATTTTTTCCTGCTCCTGTTTATCAAAGTCGTGTTCAGGGCAATCGCTGGAAACCAGGTCCAGGTCGGCAGACTCGTTGCATGTTGAAGTGTCGTCTAGCGAAAACCAATGGCGGTATTTTTTCCTGCGAAGATGATTCAGCGACAGGTTAATGGCAATACGGTAAATCCAGGTCGAAACTTTGGAGCGATGGTTGAAATGCTGTGCTGACCGAAAAATTGCTAGAAACACATCCTGGGTCAAATCTTCCGCCTCATCCTTGTTGCCCACCAGGCGAAAGCATACATTGATCACCAATTTTTTGTAGCGCTCGAACAACTCCTGAAAGGCGATGCCGTTTCCGGTTTTTATTTTTTCAATGAGTTCGTAATCCTGCACCGACTCCTCTTCTGAATAGCTTGATTGTTGCTCCCTTTTTTCATTAGACACCGGGAATGAGAAAAACATACGGATGAAATTTGCGTTAATTTTGGGAACAAGTCATCTCATAAACAAGAAAGGCACAAGATTCATTTTCTTGATGAATACCTGCGCCTCCAGCTCGTTTAGATGTACGCCTCCATTGAGGAGGATGGCGTCCATTTGTTCTCAACAGCTTACCATCCACCCCCACCGCCGCCGCCGCCACCTCCACCGGATGATCCTCCGCCGCCACTGCCAGAACTGGAACCTGGTGCTGTCGCTGAAGAAGAAATCGCACCCGACAATGACGAGCCCAGGCTGGAGGCAAATCCGGATGAGCCGATGGAGCTCCAGCTTCGTCCCATGTACCAGCCAGGTGAGTAGCTGTCCGCTTGACCTGATTTGGTCAGCACATCGTTAAATTTTTCAGCCCAGTTGTTTTCCACATCGAGGGCCAGGGCATAGGGGAGGAATTTTTCGAATAGCTCGGGTGTTTTTTCCGGCGCGGTCATCATGTTGAGTCGCTCTTCCTCTGCGGTTTCGAGGTACATTTTGAATCCCTCGATGTGATCCATCATGCGACGACCCAAAATCGTGGGCGCTTTGAGCAGGCGATAAAAAACAAAATTCGTGACAACGATCGATAGAACGAGCAGTATGGATAACAACGAAGTCATTGTCGTGAATAGAACGATTCCGACAATTTCACCGGCGATAAATGGCAGCGAAAAAAGCGACATTAAAATTGCATTCGCCTTCATCGAAATTGGAGTGCTGGCAGCCGTGAGTACGATGCGCCACAATTTAAATACAGTATAACCTAATGCGCCGACTCCGACGGTCCAACCAGCAAGCCAGATCGTCATGAACACTGCTCCTTCTCGTTCGGGAGACAGGTAAATAATGGCGGCAAATGTTAAGATGGATATGATAACTCCGGGGATCAATTTGTTCGAGTTGCGCTGGAAATGAATTTTTTCGAAATCGAGTTTCAGACTCTTTTTAAGCTCGGAGATGGCGCCGTTGATTGTCAGATGATTTATTTGTTTT
>JALOPY010000382.1 GCA_025453735.1 bacterium
CTCATCCCGGCGACAACGCCAGTGTGATTCACTTTTTCGCCAAGCAATCTGACAATAACCAGGTCACGCTTGGGCATGAAATTATGAACAATATTGATGACCTCGACATCAAATTGCTCGATTCGATCCCCTTCAAAAACCGTATAACCCTTTCCCTGCATCCCGGGTTTTAAATCATTCAGTGGAATAATTTCAACTGCTCCATGGAGCCAGGAAACTGAACAAAACAGCAAAACAAGAATGATTTTTTTCATCAATATCGCCGCAATCCTGGTTTGAATTTCATAAAAAAATAACACCATGAACATAATTATAAAGGCGCTGAAGATTGCTTTCTCTCAGGAATCTTGAGCGTACAAGAGAAAAAGAAATCGTTGGAAAATTTCATTCATGCCCTTATGGAATCACGTTCATGATGTTATATTCGATTTGAAAAACTTATCGCGATCAAGTTTCTATTTTTACAATCGCTTCTTCGACCGGGCAATGCTTCACACAAAGTGCAATCGACGAAAAGCCGATGCAATCGCAACAGATTTCCGGGTCAATGGTAAAATAATATTGACCCTGACTGATTGCACTCACCGGGCAAACTGGCGAGCATAATCCACAGCCAGTGCACAACTGCTGAACAATTTGGAACGGCATGATAGCCTCAGCAAAAATAGCGAAATGTTCGTATCAAGCTGCAAGTGCATGCTCTCATGATCAAATAATTTCCGGCACTAATATAGCAATAAATCTTCCAGAAGTCAAGTGAATTTATTGCGAACAAGTCACATATTACGCTATTGAACGTCACGCGTATAATTCAACAAACCGCCAGCCAGAATGATGTCGATGGCGCGATCGGATAGATCATAGCTGGCTGTTACCGTTGTGTTTTTTGTTAAATTTTCGATCACCAGTGGCTGATTCGCTTTCAATAATGAAATAACATTTTTGATCCGAAGATGATCGTGTTGGTCGAATTTTTTATAATCCTCCGGATTTTCAAATGTCAACGGCAGAATTCCAAAATTGACCAAATTCGCTTTGTGGATGCGTGCAAAAGATTTCGTCAGCACCCATTTTATGCCCAAATGCATGGGCGCGAGCGCGGCATGTTCCCGACTGGAACCCTGACCATAGTTTTCTCCGCCAACGATAAACCCGCCGCCTTTTTGGATTGCTCGGCTGGCAAAGGTCTCATCCACGACTTCAAAGACATGCTTGGCGATTTCAGGAATATTGGATCGGAGCGGAAGAATTTTTGCTCCCGCCGGCATAATGTGGTCGGTCGTAATGTTATCTTCCACCTTGAGCAGCAATTCCCCTTCCAATGTATCAGGCAATGGCTTATTGATAGGAAGCGGCTTGATATTGGGACCCCGAATGATTGCGACTTTTTCTGGCAGCTTCGCTGGCGGCAACACCATCCGATCATCGATGAGAAATTTTTCCGGCATTGGCACGGCAATCGGTTTGCCCAGGTCTCGCGGGTCTGTCATCACGCCGGTCAGCGCGGCAGCGACGCAAACCTCCGGGCTGGCGAGATAGACGCTGGCGCTTTTGGTGCCGCTTCGGCCCAGAAAGTTTCGATTGAACGAACGAACTGAAACCGAATCGCTCGGCGGCGCCTGTCCCATACCGATGCAGGGACCGCAGGTCGATTCCAGAATTCTCGCCCCGGCGCTGATCATATCTCCCAATGCCCCGTTTCGGGAAATCATTTCCAGCACCTGTCGCGAGCCGGGAGAGATTACTAAACTCACTTCCGGGTGAATTTGTTTCCCTTTCAATGCGCCAGCCACGGTCATCATATCGACGTACGACGAATTGGTGCACGAGCCAATCGCCACCTGGTTGACTTTTGTTCTGGCGATCGCTGCAACTTTTATAACTTTGTCAGGACTGTGCGGCTGGGCGATCATTGGCTCCAATTTTGATAAATCGATCTCGATCACTTCATCATAAGCAGCGTCGGAATCAGGTTTTAATTCCTGCCAAACATTTTCCCGTCCCTGGCTTTTCAGGAACGCTTTGGTGTTTTCATCGCTGGGGAAGATGGAGGTGGTGGCGCCCAATTCCGCACCCATATTGGTAATGGTTGCCCGTTGTGGCACAGTCAGGCATTTCACACCATCGCCACCATATTCAATAATCTTGCCCACGCCGCCTTTGACCGACATTCTCCGCAATACTTCGAGAATTACGTCTTTGGCAGACACCCAGGGCTGGAGCGAGCCGGATAATTTCACCAGCACGACTTTTGGCGTTGGCAGATAAAAGGGACCGCCGCCCATTGCCACTGCCACATCGAGTCCACCTGCGCCCATGGCAATCATTCCAATGCCGCCGCCGGTTGGCGTGTGGCTATCTGATCCTAACAATGTTTTGCCGGGAATACCAAATCGTTCCAGGTGAACCTGGTGACATATTCCATTTCCCGGTCGTGAAAAATAGATGCCATATTTTGCCGCAATCGATTGGAGAAATTGATGATCATCCGCATTTTCAAAACCGGATTGCAGGGTATTGTGATCCACATAGCTGACCGACAGCTCGGTTTTGACACGTGGGATTCCCAATGCTTCAAATTGCAGATATGCCATAGTGCCGGTGGCATCCTGGGTCAATGTCTGATCGATTTTGATCGCGATTTCTTCCCCAGTTTTTAATTCGCCTTTGACGAGATGGGCTTGTAAGATTTTTTGAACTAAGTTTTTTGCCATGTATTTTCCTCCATAATTGTTGGTTAATGTAGGACAAAATGCCATTTTGTCCTACAGTTTAGATCAAACCCTTCCGAAGGTTTTAGAACCTTCGGAAGGGTGTTTTAGTTTCAAGCTGTTAAGTAAAACTGGGCAATGCGATCCCCTAAGGTAAATTTGTAATCACGCGGAAACCGGTTGACGACGATCATCAAATATTTGACCAGATCATACATTTTGGTGACAATGGTTTCTTTTTCTGCCATGTTTTCTTTCTTTTTTTGTAAGGCAAATTGCCAATTTGCCCTACATTTCAAAAAAAATTTTCGCTGGGGCGCTGCCCCAGACCCCGCCATTGGCTTTCCCTGGTTTACCTACATCTTTCAATTCTATCTTGTCTTCTCCATTTTCAAAGGGTAAAAGAGTAAAAGAGCCAAAGTACAAAATTCTATTGCGGTGAATCCAGGGCAACACGAAAACCCACATTACCGTACCCGTCGCCGGGATAGTTCCTGTCCCGATTCGATGAGCGACAGAACCACTCATCACTGTCCCAGGAGCCCCCACGCAACAAACGATAAGTTCCAGCAGCAGGTCCCTTCGGATTATTCCTGGGACTATTTTTGTAATAATTCTCATCATACCAATCGGAACACCATTCCCAGACATTGCCCGACATGTCGTATAAACCCAGCGCATTCGGCTTTTTCGTGCCAACTGGATGGGTCTTGCTCCCACTATTGCCTGAATACCAGGCATAGTCGCCAATCAGATTTTCAGTGCTTGTTCCGCTCCATTTTATCTTTTTGCCTCCCTCTCGTGCCGCATATTCCCATTCCGCTTCGGTCGGCAAACGGCAGCCCGCCCACTGGCAATATGCCGCCGCATCAAGCCAAGAGATGTTCACGATTGGATGAATATCCTGCCAGCCACAGCTCGGTGCCTCGGGCATATTGCGGTTGGTTGCCCGGCAAAACTCTCGATATTGAGCAACAGTAACCTCGGTTTTTCCTATATAAAAATCCGACACCGTCACCGAATGCACGGGTTTTTCATCATCAGCGCCATCGCCAAAGGTATCGCCCATGTCAAACGTGCCGCCGGGGATCAAGACTAATGTCATGCCTTTTATGGATTTTTCTGTTGGTGGCGTTACAATAGTTGGCTGCTGAGGGATAGGTTCAATCCGCGGTGGTTGGATCGTCACGCAATTCACCTGGCCTTTCATGACTATCACATTTTGACCATAAATTTGGGTTCCTTTCCTGATCTCCACTTTATGCGTACCAGTTCGGATGTCACGATATTGTCTACTATCACCGCTTTCAATTTTTTCGACAAAGACCCCATCGATAAAAACTTCACCGCTGACGTAAGCGGTAAGCTGAATGATG
>JALOPY010000383.1 GCA_025453735.1 bacterium
TAGAGCAATCCGACTTAGTCGGATAGGTTGGCGGTTCATTTAAAAACGTAAATCCTTTTGCCACCGTAGCTCAGCTGGTAGAGCAATCCGACTCAGTCGGATAGGTTGACGGTGGCATGAATAATAACATAGCTTCAAAGCCACCGCAGCTCAGCAGGTAGAGCAATCCGACTCAGTCGGATAGGTTGGCGGTTCATTTAAAAACGTAAATCCTTTTGCCACCGTAGCTCAGCTGGTAGAGCAACTGATTCGTAATCAGTAGGTCGACGGTTCGATCCCGCCCGGTGGCTCAAATGAAAATTTTTGAATCGTTCTTTGCATAGCTATGAAATGCGGTGAACGGGAAAACGGTGAGAATCCGTTGCAGCCCCGCTACTGTAATGGGCTACGAAAGCCACAATGTGCAATCCATAAAGGGATTGCACTCCGATAACAAAGCCACTGTCCCGCTCTGTCGGGATGGGAAGGCGTGGCAAGTAGGTTTGATGCCCTGAGCCAGGAGACCGACCGCATTTCGATTTCGGATTTTAGAATTCGGATTTCGGAATTGCTTTTTTCTATGAAAAAGCGAATCGATGAATCAAAATCCTTAATCATATCTCATTCCAGTGGAACCTTCGAGGGCGAGGTTTGGAGTTTAGCGGATTATTCGATAAATTCAATCCCAACTTTCCAAGCGAAGGTTGGGATTTTTTTTTGCTGATTCCATCCGGCTGAGGCGGATGGAATCAGTTTTAGCAAAATAAATCCCAACAAAACGCTTGCTCTCGATGGATATTAATCGGCAATAATTAGCTGAAACTAATAACCAAAAATCGGGAGTAAAAAGTATTATGAAAAATGTTCAAAAATCTCTTATCGTCCTTGTTCTGGTTCTTTTCTCAATCCAGATTGCTCATGCTGTAACAGGCAAAATATCGGGGTACGTTTTTGACAAAACGACCAACAAACCAATCCCCGATGCAAATGTCATCATTTCAAATACCACTCTAGGCGCTGCTTCCAGGGATGGCGGCTTCTATTTTATTGAGGGCATTCCCCAGGGGGAATATGATATTGTCGTGAAAGTCATTGGCTATGAAACAGAAATAGCAGAAAGCATGAGAATCACAGAAAACACGGTTGTTAATTTTTCATTGACTCCTGCTGCCATAGAATTCGATCCCATTATCGTTACTGCCACGCTGTCGGATCATCGTTTGTCCCAGGTTTCCATCGCTTCCGAGGTTTTAACCCAGCCACGATTAAATCAAAAAACGGGTACTACCGTTGGCGAGGCGATGGTCTCTGTCGGCGGGATTTATTTTAATAGCTACGATGGAATTGCTGGCACGCATATCGCTTCGATCCGTGGCTCCAATGCCGATCAGGTGGTTGTTTTGCTGGATGGCTTGCGGCTGAACACTGCCCAGGGCGGCGGCGTGGATTTAAATCTGATTCCAGTTTCTGCCATCGAAAAAATCGAAGTGGTTCGAGGCGGGCATTCGGCAATGATGGGATCAGACGCCATCGGCGGTGCGATTCAATTATTGTCGAAAGAAACCATTGGACTGAAAGGCTTTTCGTATGGTGTTAATTCTTCGATCGGTTCTTTTGGCACCAGAACGTTAAACCTCAACGGTTCTCACAAAATCGGATTGCTCTCCTATTTTATCAGTTTTAATCGAACAGAATCTGATGGTGATTTTATCTATAAGACACCAGAAACGGGCGACGAACAAACACGTGAGAACAACGATTATAAAAGCAACAATCTATTTGGCAAAGCCCACCTCGATCTCAGCCCCAACAACAAGATCAATATTCTGTTTCACAATTTAACGGCAAAAAAAGGCAATGCTGGATCGGTCAATATTAATGCGTGGACAGGCATGCCGATGTTGACGCCAAATGCCAGGTCTGAATCAACCCGTCGGCTTTTTTCAGTGAAGTCTGAGAATCAAATCACGGGACGTTTTCGTCTGGAAGGTCAAAGCTATTACCAGACTTACGATTACCATTACACCGATCCCGATGGCTGGGCGCCAGTCGATGATACGCATGAGAACGCTGCGCTGGGATTGAACCTGCAAGGAAATTTTAATGTCAATTCTCTCATCGACCTTATTGGCGGAGCTGAGCTGCTACAGGATCGTTTAAAAAGCTCCAAATTCAAAGTTGATGATCGAAATATCCAAGGATTGTATCTCCAGACCGAGGCACGATTTCCAGTATCTTTTTGGGGACTAAAGTCAAGCTGGGCAGCGATTCCTGCCCTTCGCTGGGATAATTATTCCGATGTCGAGTCCCAGCTCTCTCCGAAGTTGGGCTTGTTAGTCACTACTGGAGATGAAAGGAGTGTTAGCGTGCGAGGCAACATCGGCAGCTCCTATCGTGTCCCAACTTTCGATGATCTCTATTGGCCCGAAGATGCTTATACCAGAGGAAATCCTGATTTAAAACCAGAGACCAGCACCAATTTCGATGTCGGTCTGGTATTCAGCCAAAAATCTTCATCTTTTTCCCAGGTCGAAGTCAATTATTTTAATAATTCGATTGAAGACATGATTTCCTGGGGACCTGATAATACGGGCATCTGGATGCCGCTAAATATTGGCAGGGCGCATATCTCAGGAATCGAGACAGGAGCTAAATTTCGCTGGCCGAATGACATCGCTTATTTGGAAGTTTTTCACACCTGGCTGAAAGCCACCGACGAGACGCCCAATTCAGCAACCGAGGGAAAACGATTGATTTATCGTCCCACCAGCAAACTGGATCTTCAAATCGGCAGCACAATAAGACGTTTTTCGATCAATTTGAATTATCGATTGGTGAGCAAACGCTATATTCTCGCAGATAATTCTAGTTCGCTGTCGGATTATAATTTGTTGAATGGCAATGTTAGCTACTCGATACCGATGGCAGGATTTCTGCTGGATGCGAAGTTGCAGGTCTTGAATATGCTTGATAAATCGATCTATATTTATGATGGCTATCCCCTACCGGGGCGAGAAATGCGGTTCAGTGTCGGAATAAACTATTAAAAGGCTTTGATGGACGCAACAACCCAGGTTTCTGGCAGAAACCTGGGTTGTTCAATATTTTTTTATTTCTATGAAAAAACAAATAACCATTATATTATTCCTGTTCCTCCTGATTATCCTTATTGGAATTTTTTGCTACCAGCGAGTGACGATACTGTCACAGGGTAGTAATCAGGATCAGGAGAAAAAACACCAGCGCATCATTTCCCTGTCGCCGAATATCACCGAAATAGTGTTTGCCCTGGGAATTATGAAGCGATTCTTTCTTTGAAGCCTGATATCGTGATTATCCTGCCCGAGCTCGAACAGGTCAGAAATTTTCTTGCAGAGCTGAACATAAAATCCCTGACCGTCAGCAATAAAACAGTTTCCGATATTTTGTCGAGCATTGTGTATCTGGGAAAAGAATTTGGTAGGGAAGAGCAAGCTCATAAAATTTCAAGTGAGATTAAATCAAAAATCAATCAAATCAAAGCAGAGACAAAAAAATCACTTAGGCCGAAGGTTTTGATAATCGTCGAGCGTTCGATGGGAACTGGCGTCATCGAAGATGCTTGTGTGGCGGGCAGAAATACTTTCTATGATGAACTGCTGGAACTGGCCGGAGCAAGCAATGCTTTTAAGGATGAAACGATCGCGTATCCGATCCTTTCGGCGGAGGGGATAATCCACCTCAATCCCGATTTCATCATCGAGTTGGTGCCGCAATTGGAGCGGACTGGATTGCATCAATCGCAGCTCATACATGATTGGCAGAGCCTTCCTCAAATCCATGCGGTAAAAAATAATCGGATTACGGTCATGAGTCAGGATTATGCCGTCATACCGGGTCCCAGGTTTATTCAATTCCTCGAAACTCTTGCCAGAACGATTCATCCGGAAATCGTTTGGTAATTCTAATCAATATTACATTGGTCAAATAACTAAATCGACATCGGCATTTGCCGATAATCCTTCCCACTCTTTTGTCTATCACGAGCATTCGAATTTGTAACATATTAATATTCAACGCAATAAAAAAAGTATGATTTTCTGGCACATAACTTGTATGAGCCTGTTGGAATTGTTGAGCAATTATTCAAGAACGAAATCGGAGGGAATAGTTATGAGTATCGTGTGGTTTTTAATCATCGGCTTAATCGCTGGTTGGCTTGCCGGTCAAATTATGAAGGGCAGGGGCTTTGGATTGTTGGGCAATTTGATTGTCGGTGTGATCGGAGCTTTGCTCGGTGGATTGCTGTTTGGTGTTTTAGGGATGTCCACAACAAACATCCTTGGCTCTTTGGTTACCGCGGTTATCGGCGCCGTGGTTTTGTTGTACATCGTCGGCAAAGTAAAAAAAGTTTAGATCCCCAGACCGATTGATTTTTTTATCGCTGCCAGCTATTAGCTCCCACAGGTTTGGTTGAAGCGACACCATGAACTTGCTTGCATTCTGCACGCCAACTTGTTTCATGAATATGCATCTGAATAGAGCCTGTGGGAGTTTATTTTTCTTTCCAAATCGGACTCGATGCATCCGTTTAATTTATAGTAGTATTAATAATTTCGCATACTACATATTGTACGGTGCAAAAGTTATCCACATATCATGTATCAAATTTCTGGCGCTAAGTCATTGTTCTGAAAAAGCAACTATTTTTTCAGTTGTATGATAATCAATGAGTTAAATCGTTACAGCAATATTACGTTGATAGCGATTTTGGATGGAAAGAAACATTCTGGTGCTTGTGAACAAGTTATCCACACTTTATTCACACCTGATTAGGGCTTAATTTTTCGTTTGTTATCACAAATATCGATAAAATTCGACTGGCTTCAACTCCTCAAATTGATCGGTCCTTTGCACGATATGCGCCCGGATATCCTGACATAAATGGCACTTGGCAATGTATCCTTCGTCAGCGACTTTGAAATCGAATTGATCCTGCGCCAGTTTTAGCAGTCCTTCAACTCCGGTCGTCGCGAGAATTTCGATAATCGGTCGCTCCTGGAGATCGATGCCTTCAAAAATAGAATTGAGTTGGTGTGCATCTCCCAGCGAAATTCCTGAACAAAAACTGGTGATATAATTTCCATACGGATCAATATGGATGTGTTCCGGATTGGTGAATTCGGCGCTGCAATTATTTTTAAAAAAAACGCTCGCTGGTTGTTTTTGATAAAGAAAATTCAGCTTTGAAGCGGCTCTGCCAGACGGGATCAATCCGTAATGCTCGACAAATGATTGAGCGGCAGCTTCATGCCCAATCGTGTTTAAATATCGATTTAGCGGGACTGTTGCATGTGGATTATAATCCTGAAGCTGCTCATAAAAATAACTCGTGTAAACCAGGACATTATATGGTCCAAAAATTTCTCGTGCAATGGTGATCGCCCGATCGGTTCGCTCGAATGGGGTGAATTCATTATGAAATGGGGACACGCTGATCAGAATTGCAGGCAATCCTGATTCCCGAAGCATATTCATCTGGTACGCGGTCAGCTCATCATCTTCACACCAATGGGCATTGGTTTCGACATACTGCAACGGTACGCCATGTTCGACACTGAGCTCGACTGCTCGCAACGTCAAATCGAAATTCAAAAATGGTTCCCCACCAGCGAGGTGAATTCCACGCTGGTTCGGAGCAAATTCCCGAATTTGATCCATATAATGTTCCACATCGTGCTCGGACATCCAGTCCTTCCACCGGGGCGTGCTGGCGTAAATGCAATGGCGACAGGAACTGCTGCATTGATACGACAGGATCAATCCGCCTGACGAGAAGGGGGGAATCTTCAGTTTTTTCATAATTTCGCTTGTTCACTTTATCAACAATAAAAATCATCCGGAGTTCTGGATTTGGGAAGCCCCCGATCGCTCCATTACTCCAAAACTCCATTGCTCCAAATTACATTTTTTTAAAAGGCGGCTAATCTTCGCTCGACTGTCCACGAAATTTTTCCATTTCCCGACGCTCTTTCTTTGTCGGACGACCTTTGAATTTTGGTCGATATGTTTTTGCTGCCTGGTAAAAGAGGCTTCGAATATCCTCGGCTTCTTTTTCTTCCGGCGAAAGCTCGTGCTCGCGATAGAGGTTTTTTGCTTCTTCGGCTTTGATGCTTTTTTGAACGATATCCAGAATGTCAAACGTTCGTTTCCGCAGCTTTAATTTAACCGAAACAGTATCGCCGATCTTTACCATTTTTGCAGGCTTTGCAACTTGATTATTTAATTTTACCCTGCCCTGGTCACATGCTTCTGCCGCCTGAGTTCGGGTCTTTATGATCCGGGCGATTTTTAGCCATTTGTCGAGGCGGATTGTTTTTTGTGGATTCTCGTTCATTGCTTTGTTTTCATATATCGATAGATTGCATCGAGATCGCTTGCAATCATCTTTGTTAGTGAAATTTTCAACTTGATTATGATGGTACAATATAGCACATCTAATTCATATCCGCAACCAAAAAATCGAATCTGCACCGGTCTTGAAATTTTCAATCTGCCCCGTTCAAGAAGGATGTTTCGGCAAGGAACTGAACTTCACGTTATCAGGATGAGAAGGCGCTTGATTGCGAAGTTTTCGTCGGATAGGAATCAAGCCCGCAAAAATTTTTTTGCTTAAAATAAAAATAATGTTTGCTATTTTGATTTATATGTTGTATATTTACGCCGTCAAATAATTGTACACTGTTTTTCTGCCTTTCTGTTGTATAGTGATAAGGCTTTTTTAAAGACAACACTAGTAACAAAATAGAAGTCGTGGAGAATGGTGCAATAAAAACTATTCAAAACGATTTTTTTTTGCACGAACAGATGGGAACAAGTTGTACGGAACACAAATTTATTTTCAGAAGGAAAAGTTCAATGGAAACAGGAACTGTGAAATGGTTTAATAGCTCTAAGGGTTTTGGTTTTATCACCAGAGAAGAAGGCGATGATGTATTTGTTCATTTCAAATCCATCGTTGGCGAAGGCTACAAATCATTAGAAGAAGGCGACCAGGTTCGATTTGAAGTCGGACAGGGACCCAAAGGTTTGCAAGCGAACAACGTCACAAAAATATAATGTTGGACTGAATTCGATAAACCCCGACCAATTTTGGTCGGGGTTTTTTGTTTTCAGGACTTAGAACGATTGCTGTTTTACCACATCTCCAGTGTGCACGCATCCAACATTGCAGCATTCTATTTCCCAAAATCCACTCACTTTTTCAACTGCATTGCTTCTTTTGCCTGAGCCACGATTTTCTTCACATCTTCCAGCAGGGTCGGCGCATGATAAACAAAGCCATCCTTA
>JALOPY010000010.1 GCA_025453735.1 bacterium
AAAATTCCTCGGGTCACGTAAATATAACCACCAGGCACCGCAAAGGCGTTGATAACCGGGGAATCGAGCACACGAAACTGATAATTCAGTTGGGGACGATGGCTCAGGCTTCCCATCTTTTTCCCCATTGAAGTGACATAATTTAGCAATTCCGGGTCGTCATAAAGTCCGTATGTCTGGATAATTTCCTGATCGGTTTGTTGTCCGAGTGCCAGCTCGTCACCCTGGGTGAGCAGCATGAATTCACGTTTCCCGGTGACAGGATTGACAGCGCACGAGATCGCCCAGATGATCAACGCGAGAACGATGACACTCATTGTGACTTTGAAAAGGATTTTTCTCCTCATTCTATTACCTCCTGAAGTTGGTTAGGTTAATCACCTTAATTTTGATTCAAGCATTTCTAAGACAGATAATGATTTAGCATAAAAGTTTGATCTTCAATAAGCATAATGAAATTATGGAATGCTTTTGCCCTCATTCATAACCATTTTTTTCGATAAAAATAAAACATCATTCCCAATGCAACGATAATCATAATCGACCAGATCAGCGGATAGCCCAAGTGCCATTTCAACTCTGGCATAAACTCGAAATTCATTCCATAAATGCCGACTATAAACGTTAGCGGAATAAAAATCGTGGCGATGACCGTGAGCACTTTCATTACTTCGTTCATCTTATTGCTCATGCCCGATAAATAAATATCCAGCATGCCCGAAGCCATATCGCGGAAGGTTTCAATCGTATCGATAACCTGAATGGTATGATCGTGAACGTCTTTCAAATAGATGATCGTTGATTCCTCGAACAGGTAAGATTCACCTCGCTCCAGTCTGCTGATCACTTCTCTCAAGGGCCAGATGGATTTCCGCAGCGCGATCAATTTGCGTTTCAATTGATGGATGCTCTGCAATGTTTCTGGCTTTGGATTATCCATTAATTCATCTTCGATTGTTTCGATCTTTTCGCCTAATTTTTCCAGGATGATGAAGTAATTATCCACTACCGCGTCGATCAATGAATAAGCGAGGTAATCCGCTTTCCGCTTTTTAATCTGAAACCTGCCGCTCCTTATTCGTTCTCGTACCGGATTAAAAACGTCTCCAATGTCTTCCTGGAACGAGATAACGAAATTGGCGCCAAGAATAATACTAATCTGTTCCTCTTTAATATGATCATCGTTTTCGTAGGAAAACATTCGGAGTACGATATAAATGTAGCTCCCAAAATCCTCAAATTTCGGTCGTTGTCCGGTTTGAAGAATATCTTCCAGGATAAGGTGGTGAATATCAAAATAATTGCCGATCTTTTCAATCGTTTCGATGTCGTGCAGTCCATCGATATTAATCCAGGTCACTGATGGTGTGTCTTTGAATGGAAAACATTCGTCAATGCTCTGCACTACTTTTGCTTGAAAATGCGTTTCATCAAAATCAAAGATTTCGATTCTTGTGTTTTCGATTTTCTGCTCGCCGATATGAATGAGCGTGCCGGGCGGCAGTCCAATTTTTTTCAATCGATGTTTCGAGTTTCTGGGCATTGAGCTTTGCCTTTACTTTTTTCAAGCTTGATTGACAAACGTAAATATATAAAATAATAATTTAAATGCAAGAAAGATTTTTTCTGGAAGGGAAAAATCTACTATTAGCTCAGTGGTGCATGCTGACTTGCTACGCACTTTAAAAGTGCGTAGCAAGTTTTGGTGATGTACATGACTCTTTATTTAACTATCTATTCTGGTTCACTGGTAGCGACAGGTTTTTCTTTCGATTCATTTTTTGCGACCTTAAGCTCTTCCATCTTATTTTCAATGGCGTCGATGTCAAGCTCCAGTTTTTTTACATTTTCAATCATTTTCAAAATATCAGGGTTCGCGTAAATATTCTGGTCCTCTTTTTTGATCAGCTCGTAAACCTTGCCGCCTATTTCAGCAAATACTTTCGATACATCCCGATTGAGATTGTAATGCTTCACTTTTAATTGTCCCAACGCCATCATTTCCTGAGCCTTGTCCCCGATGGTATCGGCAAGCTCCTTGCCTTTTTCGACCAGGTCCGAAGCTATACCAGGGGCTTTTTCAGATACGGTTTTTGCGACACTTTCAGCGCCTTCTTTGATCGTTTTCGCGCCACCTTCGATTGTCTGTTTTACTTTTTCCCATAAATTAGCCATAGATTTCTCCTTTGTTGATTTATGATTGTTACATTGTTTTATGAAACGTATTGATTATTTTTTGATTTTTCTCTCAATAGCTCACTGCTCCAAAAATCTAATTTTTATGTTACAAACCAGCGATCAACTTTAATGCATCCTGCACATCCTGTTTCTCACCCAGCAGGGTCAATTTATCGCCCTTCCGAATGACGGTATTGCCGTCAGGAATAATGACCTTTCCCTTGCGAACAATAGCGCCGACCAAAACATTCTTTGGAAATTCGACCTCTTTGAGTTTCTTGTCAGCAATTTTGCATTTTTCATCAATGACAAGCTGCTCAATCGCGCCATCGCCAAGCTCCAGATCGTGCTTGAATTCCTTGAGATGTTTTTTATCGATCTCGCCTTTATCGCTGGCTGCTTCGATCTCAGCTGCCTTCGCGTGAAGCTGCTGCTCCAGATCGTTTAGCTTTGGAAGAATCTCTTTTATCTCGACTGACAAATCAGTCTCGCGTTTTTCGACATGCAACTGGAAAACTTTGCCGCCTATCTTGTTAAATTCTTTTTCAATTGATTTTTGGATTTTAAATTTTTCCCAGTTCAATTTGGCAAGGGTGGATAGCTCTTCAGTTTTTTCCGAGACCTTTTCAATACCCACACCAAATCCTGTTTTAATTTTTTCCCATAAGCTCATTATATTCCTCCTAACTCCGGACACGTTCTTTGGAACTTTAACTATTCATAGTTGCTTTTTCAACCGATAAAACCAATCAAAGTGACAAAAAGTTCATTTTATTTTCTGGATAAGCGTTTGAATTCCAGCCGTCAAGCTTATCTGCCCTATGGCAATATCGAATGCGGTTTCGGTATTTCAATAGTCTTTTGGCGATCCCAATGAACTTTTTTAACAAGGTAAAATGCAATTGCCAGCGCCAAAATGATGGTTGCAATTCCGACAAAAGTCATGGGAGGGTATTTATCAATATCCAGAATAATCACTTTTCTGGCAATGGCAATGATGGCGACAATGAGCACCACTTCCACATGAATGACATTTTCAGTAATGTAGGTTTTAATTGAATCCAACAACTCGATGCCAATGAGCACTAATAAAAATAGTCCAAATATTTCTAATAGCTCAGTAATTTCCAGCAGGAGGACTGGCTCAGTGATAATGTCTTTTCCAATGATCCAGCCCAGCTCGATAATGGAAAGAAACAAAACCGTGGTCATCATTATAATTAGCGATACAATCATTACTTTTTCAAATTTCTTTAAAATTTCAAACATGATTTTCCTCATTGTTGTTAGCGAATTATTTATTTTTTGGCTTGTGTGCATTTTTACGCATACGGGCGACCTCTTGTAAGTCGATGGCTTCGTCATGTTCATCGACGATTTCAAATCCCAGCAGCGTCTCTAACAGATCTTCCAGGGTTATCAGACCTGCCAGTCCTCCATATTCATCGATCAGGATTGCAATTTGTTTTCGAGTCCTCAGAAAATCAAATAATAGGGTGAAGCAATTAATCGTTTCAGGAATAAATGTAATAGGTTTGATAATGTCTTTCAGCGTGATTCCCACGTTTTGAAGGTTACAAGCAGCGCCAAGATCGTGAATCATTACATAGCCAATGATATTTTCCCTGTCGTTTTGGTAAATTGGCACCCTGCTGAAACCTTTCTCTGTTGCGATCTTGAATGCTTCGGTGATTTTCAATTTTGCATTAATTGAAAAAATGACGGGTCGTGGGGTCATGATTTCTCGCGCTTTTCGGTTTTCCAGATTGAGCAAATTATCAATAATAAGATGTTCCTGGTCCGAGATTTCGCCTTCTTTCGCGCCCATCCGGGCAGCAGCTAAAATTTCTTCTTCGGTTACAATATCAGGCGGATGTCCCTTCGTGATAAAATATGATAATTTCCGCGCAATATAAATGAGAGGATAAAGGATAAATTGAAAAATCGAGAGTGGAAAAACAATTAACATCCAAAGCTTTCTCCAATGAACCGCTCCAATTGTTTTGGGCATAATTTCGCTGAAGAATAAAATGCTCAAAGTGAGAAGAACAGAAAAAATTGGGACATAGATGCTACCTAATACTTTTGAAGCGTACATTCCGGCAATTGTGGCGCCTGCTGTGTTTGCAATGGTGTTTAAAATCAAAATTGCAGAAATGGGCACGGCAATATCCCGCTTCATGTTCAGCAAGGTGATCGCGGCTTTTTTATTTTTTTGTTTTTGTTTTGCCACTTCCAGTGTGCCGGTTCGGGTTGAATAAAGTATCGCTTCAAAAAGGGAGCAAATCGCGGAGATTGTCAGCGTAATAAAAACTATTAATAATAAAATTGACATGCAGTTTGCCTTTTCAAAATTTTCTAAAAGTTTTCGGGTTAGCCTGTGCTTTGCATTGCTGCGGCAATGCCATTGATGCTCAAAAAAAGAGCGTCTTCCGATTCTGGACGTGTTGCAACCATGGAATCCCGACAGCGACGAAGGAGCTCGATTTGCAGTAAATTCAATACATCCGTGTAGGGGTTTCGCAAGACAATCGATTTCTGTATGGCAAGTTGATTGTCCAGCAGTTTTTCCTGCCCGGTTATTTTTAAAATCGCGTCCAATGCCTTATTAAAATCTGCCAGGATGATTTCGTAGAAATTTTTATCGGAAAGAGCGTGATATTGTTTGGCAATATTTAGTTTCGCTCGAGCCATTTCCAATTGTGCGTTGTCGATGATCGTACGAAAAAACTTCCAGCCCTGATACATCTGCTGCAAAACTTTGAGATTGTCATTTTCCTGCTGCATGAACGTGGTTAATGCTGCACCGATTCCATACCACCCGGGAATATTGTAGCGGGTTTGAGTCCAGGCAAAGTTCCAGGGGATCGCCCGAAGATCATCAAAAGTCAGCTCGTCGGCTGATTTGCGGGATGCCGGACGTGATGCAATTGGCAATTTACCGATGTATTCGATAGGTGTGCAATCCCGATACCACTGCCAAAAATCTGGATGGCGAATGAGATCACGATAGGATTGCATCGACGATTTGGCGATCGTTTCCATGACGTCCCGCATTTTGGGAGAATAGGTGGTTTCGGTTATTTCTTCTGATCCCGTTTGCAAGACCGCATTGAAAATTTGCTCGAGATGGCGATGAGCGATGGCAGAATTCGCATAACGATAGGAAATGACTTCGCCCTGCTCGGTGAATCGCATTTTTCCATTCTGGCTGGATTTGGGCATGGCAAAAATTGCCTGATTGGCTCGTCCACCACCGCGACCGACTGTTCCTCCGCGTCCGTGAAACAAGCGAAATGCAATATGATGATGTTGGCAGATTCGCGCCAATGCCTCCTGTGCTTTGTGAAGCGACCAGTTTGCCATCCAAAAACCGCCGTCTTTATTGCTGTCGGAATAGCCCAGCATCATCTCCTGAAAATTATTTCTTGCTTTAAGATGAAGCTTATAAATTTCATTCTTAATCAACTGTTCCATTAACTGCTCTGCGTTCCCTAAATCGTCAACGGTTTCAAATAGCGGAACAATATCGAGTGGGCATTGGACATTTCCATCACGTATTTCCCACATTCCAGCTTCTTTGGCTAACAATAAAACTTCCAGCATATCGCTGACTTCATGCGTCATGCTGATGATATAGCATCCAATCGCATCACGATCTGATTGGATTGCTTTTTGAATAATTTCAAAAGTCCGTAACACGCTATTCGTGATATCTGACATAGCAGCTTTTCTGGGCAATAATGGACGTGGATTTTTCAGCTCGCGTTCCAAAATCTTGCATTTCTCAAATTCAGGCAATTCATCATAGCTTTCGATAACTCCAGCCAATTTAAATAGCTCCTCAACTGACTCGGCATGAACATTACTGTGCTGGCGGATATCCAGCGAAATGAGATGAAAGCCAAATACCTTTGCCCGAATGATCAGCTTTGTTAAACATTCGCAATTCGCAATATCGCGCAATCCATTTTGTTGGAGACTTTGCCTGACCAGATTCAAATCGGCTAAAAAATCTTCACTTGAATAATCCGAAAAGTTGCTGGCAAGCAAGAGGCTAATTTTTTCGAGCATAAAGCTGATTTTCAAGCGATATGGCTCATGCTGATAATGTCGATAAATTTCAGCGCTGAGAGTTATTTTTTGGGCTTCAGCGAGAAGCGAGCTTGTCAATTGATCAGAAACTGGAAAACGCTGGGAAGAAATGCTCAAATCTTCCCGCAAATTAATTAATTCCTGTTGATAAAGTTTCAAGGCAGTGGTTCGGTAATTCAGCAGCGCGCTCTGCGTGGATTCAGGAGTTACGAATGGATTGCCGTCGCGGTCCCCGCCGATCCAGGAACGATATCGGAACAAGATAGGAATTTCTGCAGATTCTCCATAATAAGTCTCGATTGCCTCCTGCAAATCCTTATAAATTTGTGGGACAGCTTCCCAAATCGATGTTGAACAGAAATAAATTCCATTTTCGACTTCATCTTGAACGGTCAGGCGCACGCTTCGCACCTCGTCGGTGGCAATCAACAACATAATTTGGCGATATAACTGTGTCACCAGGCGATCTTTTTCGCTGGAGGCAAGCATTTCACAATTATCCAATTGTGATAGCATTTGAGCAATTTGTTTCTGCTTGTGAAGAATGGCGCGCCGACGAGCTTCCGTGGGATGGGCAGTCAGGGTTGGCTGAATATCGAGCTGGTTTAACAGCGCGATCATCTGATCGAAGGAGATTCCTTTTTGTTTGAGGAGAATGATCGCCTCGAAAATTGATTCCTTTCTCGGATTGTCCAGGTCAGCCTGGCGTTCACGATTCTGATTGATTCGGATAATCTCCTGGCGCTCTGCCTGGTTAATGAGATGAAAAAAAATGGTAAAAGCCCGGATCAACCAGGAAATTTCGTTCGCAGCAAGTGATTTGACCCTGTCAGCAATTTGTTCATACATATATTCATTTTCAGGCTGATTTGCTGCTTTGCAAAGCAAGCGAAGCTCTTCCACCCGCGCAAAAATCGCTTCACCTGCTTGTTCACGAATGACCTGTCCTAAAAGTGAACCCAGCAAATTTACTTGAAAGCTTAGTGGTTTGGTTATGCCACAATTCTCTGCTTCTGGATCAAATCCCTGATATTGTCGTGTCAAAGTAACCTCTCGATTTTTTAATAGCGAAGATATTTCTTCGATTTTTTTTGAACGTATTCGGTTGAAATTTAAAAATCACGCCTCTCTAATTTCAAGCACATGCAATAAGTGACTATTGCATGAAATCAAATTCTTCAAAACAATCGCGCTCTTTTTGCCGAAACAATGATTTTATCATCTGCCAGATGCACATCAGCCATTTTAAAAAACTAAATCTGGCTCTGGGTGGATGGAGCAGCTCATGTCGCATCCGGCAATAACTTTTTTGTTCTTCTTCATTTAAATTGAGCCGGCCGAGATTTTCGTGAAATTCGAGATCCAGTTTTTTAATTTTATCGGATGCCATTTCTATAATTTTTGCCTCAATTTCAATCCAGCCCAATTGCCGACATGCTTCCAGACGACGAAAGCCGCTGATCAATTCGCATTTCTCGTTCACAATAATCGGGCTCAATAAACCGACTTCGCGAATCGAACGTTTGAGCTGGGATAAGTCGCCGTAATCCTGGCGAATTCTTGTCCCAATCTTGATGTTCTCAATTTTTAATTTCAAGCTGCCACAATCTTCCATAATATTTTGAAATCAAACTCCATGTTAAATTTTGTAATATCTTAGTTACAGGTGGAGAATAAACCTGGTTTCTGCCAGAAACCAGGTTTATACTCCCGAGACCGAGGTTTTACTAAATTTTAATGATTTTCATTGATCGAGAAAAATTTAATTGCAAAAATGGCGTACTTGTTGATCTATTAACGTTTCGTATTTGCCATTCAAAAAAAATCAGATTAAAAATAGTACCAAATTGTTTTATAATCGTTCAAATCCTCGCCTCGCTGTTTCAACTCCTGGAGATAATCATAGATCGAGACATCTGTATCCACATAAGTATCTACTAACGATAGATTTTTCTCCCAGGGATGAAATTCGTATACGGGGCTGCCATTCGGGAGGATCGTTAACAATGAGTGATGCTGTTCGGCACGAACGTAATTTTTGCCCAGACGAGGGACATTATAAACAGGTTCATCGCTGCGAACAAGCCCTGGTACCAGTCGCGCTTCCTCCTTGACTTCTTGTTGTAAGCGGGCAATCGGCACACGGTAGTTTTTAGTTTCTTCTTTTCCTTTCGTATTAAAGGTATAGTAGCTGTCCACTCCGATCAAACGCAGTGCTTTTCGCAAAGCGACAAGCTCGAACCGACGACTGTTTTCCACAGTAAAAACCGCCTGGTTATAAATAGATATGCCTTGTAGTTTAAATTTCTGAACCGCGCGCATGGCATCGGGTGTAATTTCATAAGGATGCTCAAAATGAGTAACCAGTGCAACTTCTCGTCGTCCGGGTACATGATATTTTGCGAGCATTTTGATGAGCGAATCGGTTATTCGCTGTGGAAGAACGACAGGAGTTCGCGAGCCAATCCGTACCCTTTCGATATGCTCTATTTCGGATAGGTTTGACATAATCCACTCGAGGCGGCTATCACTCATGACCAGAGGATCACCGCCAGTGACCAGCACTTCATTCACCATGGGATGGGCTCGAAACCATTGAAATGCTTGTTCTAATGTTTCTTTGTCTGCCATTGCCTTTGGCGAAAGAACATTATCTATCTCCCAGTTGCGCTGACAATAGACACAAATCTGGCTGCAGGTATTGTATGGTTTTAAAATTGCAATGTTGGGGTACCTGCGGGTCACCAGATCTACAGGAGAAGTATCCCGCTCTAACATAAAATCTGAAGAATATTCAATCTGTCCCCGGTGTTCAATCATGTAATCAACATAATTTTCCGGGGGGATCACCTGCGCTCGAATGGCATGATCAAATTTACGATTTGCTTTTTTATCAATCAATGAGACATAATAAGGAGTTATCCCAAATGGCAGGTCAGCAGCCGTGGCTTTGCTTATTGCTCTCGTTTCCTCTTTTGTCAGGTCGATTAATTTTGCCAGCGTTGCAGCATCGCGAATGACATGCCGGAGATGCCAACGATAATCCTCCCAATCTTCTTTCGCCGCATTGAATTGGTTAAGGATTCGGAGTCTGTTTTCTTCCCGTCGTTGTTGGGCTTCTTTATCTAAACCAGATGGGTAGCGTTCGATAAATGATTTTGCTTTTGCTGCCAAAGTATCCAACTCTTGGGACCGGGAAATAGCAGCATTTCTGCCGCTCATATTTAAAAACTGAGGGAATTGCAGGTCGTCATAAATTCCTGATTTGCCCTGTACTCCTAAAAAAAGATGATAAACATGCTCCAAAAATCCGTCGGATATTGAGCCATTGATTGCCTCGAATTTTTCATGGGCGAGCTTCCAGAGCAGTTCGACGATGCTAAATCCTGAGATACGCTCGCTCCGATGTGAAATAATTTGTCGCAACGTCTTGATGCAGCTCATTTGAATGTAAAATTCCAGTGGCAGCATTCTCTCAGAACTGTGATAGAGTATTCTCAATAATTCACTCAAATAGCTGTGAAGATGATTTCTGGCTGTTTTATAATTTTCACTGTCCCGCAGTAAATTATAAATCGTAGGATTACGTGTCCACATACGAAGTAGTTTTTTTTTATCAAGCATGATTCCACCTCTATTTCTTAATTTTTTGGTAAATTTGGTTCATAAATCAAAATGTTTTAAGCGAATAGAGGTCTGGCAACTAATACTTCGATATTTTTCAAAAAGCATTAAATAACAGACCACAACGATAAAACAGGATTTCAAATTTGATAATCCCCGCGCACAATTTTCTGCCGGGCTTTTGAGTTATACTTTGCACGGGCATAAATTAAACTTTCAGCTTCGGCAAAAAACGCCTCACACTGACAGTAAAAAAATGTTCGATTTATGACCGTTTGCAGTATAGTAGGCTATTTTTTCTCCTTAAAATAATTTTTGACTCTTGCAATAATCTGCCCCTCGGTCATTTTATCAGATGATTCGATCCCCACAATTTTCCCATGAAGTTCTTTTAATTTGTTGATTTCTTTTTCCAACTCGGATTTCGCCGCGCCGGGTCCAAAGACAAAAATTTGTTGTGCATCCTTGCATGTCGAGATAATTTTTTGATAAAACTTATGCAAGTGCTGTTTGCGTTTTCTCTCCAACTTTTTTTCAGCTGCAATGTCCTGGGGACCGTAAGGCGAAGCTGTCCGTGAGCCACCTAATGCTTTGATGTGGCTTTCAACATCAGATGGCATAATTATAATTTGTTCGCTGCCATCAACCAGGGATACGATAAATGCTCGTTCATGATCGATCCATAAACCAACTTGTTTTTTCATGGCAACCTCCGTTTCTTATCAGTTACATGGTGAGTGATCCTCACGAAATGATTAGATACACAATTAAATAAAATATGCCTTCAAAACATATTGCAGCATCATCCGCTGGGTATTGAAAAAAGATCCGTTCAAAGCGATGGCGTGCCGCATGATATTGATAAACTGCTGCCTATCATTATAAAACATTGGCACGATGATTTGTTCCAATTTATCATACAAAGAATTGGCATCTTGGGTTCGATTTTCATTATCCTCTGAGCCGCGCGGCATTTCGCCGATTGCCCAGCCGGTTACTCCTTCAATGCAACCTTCGCTCCACCAGCCGTCCAGGATGCTTAGTGAAGGAATTCCATTTAGCGCGGCTTTCATGCCGCTCGTCCCGGAAGCTTCACGTGGTGGAACTGGATTGTTGAGCCAGATGTCAACGCCTGATGTGATCAGTTTGCCGAGCTCCATATCGTAATTTTCCAAATAAACGATTTTGATGTCTTTTTTTAAAAAATCCTTTGCCTGAAAAATGCGTTTGATCAATTCCTTACCGTCCTGATCTTGTGGATGAGCCTTTCCAGCAAAAATAATTTGGATCATGCCAACTTCGGACGGGATCTTTTTGAGTCGTTCAATATTTTCAAAAATCAAATCTGCTCGTTTATAGGTTGCAGATCGTCGGGCGAAACCAATTGTCAGCGTATCGATATCCATTCCGATATTGGCTTCCCTGTTTACATAGGCGAAGAGCTGCTTTTTGGCTTGATAGTGAGCTTGCCAGATTTCTGCATTGGGGATGTTTAATGCGTAGCGCAAATTAAAATTATCTTCTTCCCAGCCCGGAATATACTTATCAAACAAATGATGAAATGGCTTCGATGTCCAGGTGCTTACGTTTACGCCATTGGTGATCGAATCAATCTTATAATCAGCAAACATCAGGCTGGAAACTTCCTGGTGCTTTTTGGCGACGCCATTGATATAATGACTAAGGCTAAGAGCAAGATAGGTCATATTCAACATTCCTTCATGGATGCAAAGCCCCTGGATTTCAAATGCTTCATGACCTCCCAGCACCTGTTTGACTAAATCCATAGGGAATTTATCATGACCAGCGGGAACCGGCGTGTGCGTGGTAAAGACACATTTTTTTCGAACATATTCAATTGCTTCTTCTGTAATTGAATCCAGCTTCTTTTTATTCATATATTCATCAATGAGCTCGAGCGTCAACAGACTGGAATGTCCCTCATTCATGTGAAATCGTTTGATGTGCTTGTATCCAAGAGCACGTAACATACGTACCCCGCCGATGCCGAGAATGGCTTCCTGGCACAGCCGGTAATGCAAATCTCCGCCATAAAGATAATGAGTTAAGGTTCGATCCCATTCTGAATTTTCTTCAAGATCAACATCTAAAAAATAGACCGGGACAACAAAGCCAGTAAATCCGACCACGTCATATTTCCAGGCTCGAAGCGCAACAGTTCGGCTTTCAATCGATAGTGATATTCGTTCTGGCAATTCTGTCAAAAAATCATCAACCGACCACTCCACAGGTTCTTCGGTTTGCCAGCCGGTATTGTCCAATTTTTGAAAAAAGTAGCCCTTGCGATGGAGCAAGGTTACAACAACCATAGGGACCCTTAAATCGGCTGCGGAACGAATGGTATCGCCTGCCAGAATGCCGAGCCCGCCGCTGTACGTCGGCATCTCTGGATCAAGCCCGATTTCCATTGAAAAATAAGCGATTGCTTCCTGATTTTTCACTTGAGTTGTCTCCGAATGTTTTCGATTTTTCCCGTATATTTTTTGCCAAGTGGTGACCATTGTCCACTGATCACTGATCACTGATCACTGTTCACTGACCTAATCCCCCCATCTCGCCCGATAGCCCCGGACATCGACATGTACAAATGGACCATGCGACGCGGTCTTTTTATATTTTCCCAGTCCGCCGATAAACATCTCGTTCTCCGGCTTCCCACAAATCTCATCAATTATATCATATAAAATTTTTGCATCCTTTAGATCGATCTTGCCGTCGTTGTTCAGGTCATCCATCATATCGTCTTTCGGATTTTCATCGATAAAAATATCGGCAGCGCCCCCCCAGCAGTGGCGGCTGTATTTTACATTGCCAATTGCCTGGTTATAATGCGGTGTTCGATAGCCGCTCATGATATGAAAGGTATTGCAGGCATGCCCCTTTTCATTTGCTTTTTCCAGGATTAGCTCCAGTTTCAAAATCAGGCGTTCCTCCAGAATGAGATATTTAGCAGAATCACATTCCTGTTTGCAAAGAAATTGATTCAGTTTAAAATGGGGTGAAATCAAAGTCTCTTGAATTTCCGGGGTGACTTCAATAAAGCCTTGCGGCGGTTGATAGATTGGCAAATCTTTTAAAGGTTTTTTAGGGTATTCGCCAATCCGATAGCAGTTCAGATATTCTCCTTGCACTTCTTTAAACGGCACCATGACGAACACATTCAGGGTGATGGATGCTGAAGAGCCATCCTGGGCGATAGTCATCGGATAGAGTCCCTTTTGGGCGGGGGCGCGCCACTGCCACTTTTTGTTGTTGATTTGATTGAGCCCGCCGCTCGAAATTTTTATTTGATAGGTTTGGATTTTTTCTGAATCGATAACTTCGAGAGTGACAATCTCATCGGGAAGAACGAACACTCCCATCACCCGATATGGCGAAATTTCATCTTGAAATTTAATTGAAAAGCCAGCTTTTTCTACTGAGAATGTTGGTGGAATTTTAGCGGCTGAATGATTGACACGAAAAATAAAAATTATTATTATTATAAAAAATAATGGGACGGATTTTGCTCTCTGGTTGAATTGATTCATGATGTCTCTGTTAAGTGTTAAGGACTGTGAAGAACATAGTTTCGCAAATCGAAGATGCGCCGTTTTTTTGGAGCATCGAAGATGCGCCATTTTTTTCCTGTCCGCCATTTTTTTTAGGCGGAGAGCATTGATTCATGAAGAAATTCCCTTACAATGAGCAACGGAGCAAGCGGAGTTTTATAAACGCAAAAAAAAAATACTTCCCCAATAATCTCCGTGAGTCTCTGTTTCTCCGTTGCTCATTGTAAGGTTTTTTTCATAATATTTTTGATACAAACTTTGAAATTCCGATACAATTAATTAAGCTGCTCATTTGATAAAACAATCTTGCCTTTCAATGAGCAAGGATCATTCGTAAATGGGACAGTTATTT
>JALOPY010000384.1 GCA_025453735.1 bacterium
GCGGAATTATCTTGACCGTCGCTCGTTGAAAAAGCGATTGGGCGCGGAGCTTTATACCCAGCAAGATATCTTGCGTGCCACCAAATATTACATCAAGCCTAACTGCCAGGACGTCGATCCCAGCCAGGAGGAGGATATTCGCGCGGTTCATGCCGTAAAAAACAAGCTGTTTGAAAAAATGGATGAGCTATTGAAAAACCATAGCAAATTCAAATACCTGATCGTACTGGCCGATTCGGGCATGGGCAAAACCGCGTTTGTGCTAAACTACTACGCCCGACATTGGCGCAGCAGCGCTCGACGTCGCAAGTTTAAAATTGCCCTGGTTCCTTTGGGAATCAAAGATGCCGAAAGCCATGTCAAAAATATTAAGGATCGGTCTAATACGGTTTTGTTTCTCGACGCCTTTGATGAAGACGCTCGTGCCATCAAAAATCATCGCCTGCGACTGGCAAATTTGCTGGGGCTCTGTAATGACTTTCGCAAGGTATTGATTACCAGCCGCACCCAATTTTTTGAGAGAGAAGAAGAAATCCCCCGGGAGACTGGCATCGCCCGGATTGGCGTCACGTCGGCCGGGGAGAATCGCGAGTATGTATTTTACAAGCTTTATCTTTCTCCTTTTTCTGATGTGCAAGTGAAAAAGTATTTAAGGCGGCGATTTAATTTCTGGCAGCGAAAAAAATGTCATCGCGCCAGCGAGATTGTCGCTCAGATTCCCCAGCTCACGGTGCGCCCTATGTTGCTGGCTCATATCCATGAACTGGTCCAGACCCCGAAACAATATGGCTATTCCTTCCAGATTTATGAGGAAATGGTGGACGCCTGGCTGGAGCGGGAACGTCCCTTTGTGAAAGATAAAACTGAATTAAGAAAATTCTCGGAGCAGTTGGCCATCAATTTGTTTCAGAAGTGGAGCGAAGGGAAGTCCGAACGGGTGCCTTATTCTGAACTGGAGCCATTAGCCCGCAGCTTTGGCATCAATCTTCAAGACTGGCAGTTGCGCGGCCGCTCGTTGTTAAATCGGGATGTGGCTGGTAACTACAAATTCGCCCATCGGTCTATCATGGAATATTTGTTTGTAAAACGGTTTTTGGAATTGAAGACCCAAGATAGATTTAAAATCGATTGGACTGATCAGATGAAAAAATTTTTGAAAGAAATTCTCGCTTTTCATCATGACCGAAAATCACCGCCACCTAATTTGACACTGGTCGATTTGGAAGGCGTCCTCATGTTTCGTAGCTACCCCGCCACTTTATCAGATCATCAAGTTCGAACTATGCTTAAAAATTATAATTTTTTTGATTCAAGCTGGAATAAAAGCGGATCAGGTTTTAAGCACAAGTTTGAAGCAAAAACCATCAATGGTAAAAAAGTAGTTATTGATCGAGCTTCTGGCTTGATGTGGCAACAGGGCGGTTCATCTGATTCAATGCTCTTCAAGAAAACGAAAAGCTGGATTGCTGAACTAAATCGTCAGCGATACGCTGGCTTCAGCGATTGGAGGCTCCCTACATTGGAAGAAGCCATGAGCCTGATGGAACCCGATAAGATGAATGGCGATTTATATATCGATCCGATTTTTGATAGTAACCAACGCTGGATTTGGACGTGTGATCTAGAACAGGGCGGCTCCTCGGCGTGGGTTGTCGGTTTCGACGATGGTAGATGCTACTACGGCCAATTCCACTACTACGACTACTACTCCGTTCGAGCAGTGCGTTTCGGACAATCATCTCCATAGGCAATTTGATAATTTGATTATTTGAGTCATTTGATTATTTGCTTTTGGGGGGTGGGGGCGCGCGACAAATTTTTGACAGATACGCAACCGTCATCCGCTGGGGCGGATGACGGTCACGTATCATCCATTAAAAATGAAGAACAAAACAAACATGAACATCAGCACCCAATGTAGCTCTTGTCGTTTGATCGGCGATCCGCTGCCGCCCTCCGATCTTTTTTCTTTCTCCGATCTTCGCATTTTATGAGATACTCATTCGTCAGTTTCTTTGCCAAAAAATAAGGAATGTACTTCGCTCGCACGCCATGGCTCTGGCTGTCATACACATTGGCTCTGAAATACGACCACAAATGATTGGCGTACAAATGCACGATGTATTCCATATTGTAGAGGTTGCCATGCTCGTCATAGCAGAGGAATTTACGTGCCTCCTGCCGGATCGATTCGAGGAACAGGTTCAGTTCGTAATCGGTCAGGCTCACATATTCGTCCTCTGTCAAACGATGGCTTTGCGAGTACGACTTCCACAGCGATAAATTCATTCGTTCGGCGATATTTTGGGAGCGTCGATCGCCATTCCCGCGGCGATTTTTAATTTTGCGGCGTTCTATTCGCTCGCGTCGATCCGGCGATTCTGGAAATTCAATATTGAATTTTTCAAACAGCTTCTGAAAACCCACGATGAAATTGGTGGCAAAATCGATTCCTGGATAACTACTCAACCCGGGAGAAATTTTTTCGAGATCGGTAGGCTCGAACATCAACGGAATGATCTCGCACGTTGGTTTTAAATTTTCAAAGGTGGCGATTTCCAACGTCACCCAGCATGAGCCGCACGCCCGGGGTGTCACGATCACCAATAATTTATCGCTAGCTAACAAGGAGTTGATGACCGTCGTCTTGACGCTTGCCCCGGCTTTCAAATCAAGCAGACAGCACCAGGTCTCAATATTGTAGCGATGCAACAGATGCACCAGCAGCCTGACCTGCGAAACATCCTGCGTGGCATGAGAGATAAAAGCTTTCATGGCATGAACCCATTCCTTTCTTTCCATGAGCCATGGCAATCCTTCCGAAGGTCAGCAACCTTCGGAAGGTTTGTCCACCGTGTCAAATAATATCTGGTTTGAAATAAATAGTCATTTTTCAGAAAAGCTCGGCCAAATATTAAAGCATTGAATTAATAGTTGCTCAAAAAACAATAATCAGATCGCATTTTTAGTTTTCGCAAAAGATATGCCAAAAAATTGATTTTAAAATAGCTGGCGATTGCTGGCAAAATTGCGGTTACTATCTTATTTTCAATGTGCTGAAGCGATATGTTTGTTAAGCCTTGTTTTTCTTGCAGCCTCTGCCAGAAAAAACAGGAGACGATAGGTGATGCGGGGATCGAATAGGATATTTTAAATGCGAATAATTCTTTTCGATGGACAGAAATTGACCACTGTTCAGGAATCAAACGAAGCGGCAAAAAGAGACTCAGCACAAAGCCGCGAAGCAGGAACAACGTGCACCACGGAAAGAACAATAAAAATCTTATTCTTGGTGCATGTTGAGTTTCCTTCGCGGCGTTGTGTTTGATTTTTTTTGTTGTAGAAATAAAAATTTACTCTGCAATGGGAGTAATTCCCATAAGATGATAAAAACCGTTGAAACGGTATATAACGTCTATTTGCTACTCACAAACACCATGATAAATCATGGTGTTTGTCTCAATACAATTTGAATTAACACCATAATTTATTATGGTGTTAATTTGAAAAGCAATTTCACATTACCAACTTTTGGGATTTGAACCCAGCAGCAATATTATCGAGCTCGCTATTTGATCAATAGGAATTTCCTTGTTGCCATAATTTGGTCGCATTGCAGTTGATAAAAATACACGCCACTCGCCAGTCGCGAGGCATCAAACCGAATGTGATGATGATTGGCTGTCATGTCAGTATCGATCAGCCGCGCCACTTCCTTCCCATTTATATCAAAAACCGTCAAGCTTGCTCTCCCAGGATGCGGCAGACTGAATTGAATCGCTGTTACAGCATTAAACGGATTGGGAAAATTCTGCTCTAAAACAAATGACGACGGCATGTGATCATCTCGTTGTTGAATGCCGGTGGTTTCATAAGCCATCGCAGCGTCAAAAATTTCCGTCACAAATTGGGGAGCAACCAGCTTTGTGGCATTGGCATTTGGATGGCTATCCCCGGAACTCGCGGCATAAGTGGATGGCAGTTTGCCATTGCTATCCGCGAGTTTGTGAAAAAAATCAAACACATAGACATTTTTGGGAAATGCTCCAAAAACCGGATCGAGACCGACTGC
>JALOPY010000011.1 GCA_025453735.1 bacterium
TGAACAACCAAAGCTCAAACGGAATCTTAGTCCCGAGGACTTAACTTCGTACAGTTCCAATGTCACTCGTCGTCATTTTGCGCTCGCGCTAAAAGAAAAGCACGGCATTGAAGATAAAGATCAAATCAATAAAATTATTGGGAACGATAGTCCCGCCTATATTGCATCAGGTATTGATATGAAATTATTGACGCCATTGATAAAAAAATATCCGGTGTTTCGTGTTTTTGCCCATCCTGCCGCAGGATCATTTCCCGGGGAGAGTCATTACAAAGAAGTGCTTCCGCCAATCGAAACTGTGGAAAAACTGCTGCCTGAATTTCTCGATGAGGATCATTATCACTGGCGGATCAGACTGCCATGATCGCATTCAGCGACCGCTCGGCGTTGAAGGTATGACAAAGGAAGAACTGGATGTGATGATCGAGAAAATCAATTTACAAAGCAAAACGAAAAATATTTGAAACATTTGAACGCATGGCTGGTATTATGTAACTTGACGAAACCGATTTGATGTTCATAAATTTATGTTGAAGATGAGTATGTTATTTAACAAGGGATCGAATGAAGCTTAGGGAAATATCATCATTTGCAATGGCAGGACTATTGTTTTCAGCCTTTCTAGTTAGTCAACCGAACATTGTTCTCGCACAATTGAATTCAGACAGCACTTCCCAGATTGTGGACGTGATAAATCGATTTGAGGAATTCATCCAGGTTACGCTGGAAGAATGGGACGTTCCTGGCGCGGCTGTCGCTATCGTGAAAGATGACAAAATTGTTTACCTCAATGGATTTGGAGTGAGGGAAATCGGTCAGCCTGAAAAAGTAGATATCCACACCGTTTTCAGATTGGCTTCTGTGTCAAAAACTTTTGCTCCTGTCGTTACCGGACTGCTGGCTAAAGATGGAGTATTGTCCTGGGATGACCGAGTTATCAAACATTTGCCAGAGTTTTCTTTGAAAAACTCATACGAGACAAATCGATTAACGATAAAACATCTTCTCAGCCACACTTCTGGTTTACCAGCTCATACCTATACCAATTTGCTCGATGAAAACGCATCGCTGGGCAATATCTATGACATGATAAAAAATGTCGGGTTGATAGCGCCCGTTGGCAGTACTTATAGCTATCAAAACATAGCTTATAGCCTCATAGCTAATATTATTCAATCGGCAACCGGCAAAGGGTACACACAATTGATGGCGGAGCGGATTTTCCAGCCGCTGGGCATGTTCGATGCATCATTGGGCAAGGAAGTATTTACTGTTTTTCACAATTGCGCAAAACCCCATATTCGAAAAGGATTTGGCTGGACAACGACTGAGGTGAAACAAGGATATTATAACGTTCTTCCTGCAGCGGGAGTAAATGCAAGCATTCTGGATATGGCACGATGGCTCCGCGCGATGATGGGTGGGTCTCCTGAAATTATTCCTCCTGATATTATAAAACAAGTCACAACGCCTGTGATCCCTACCCCTCAGGAAAAACGAAAATTGCGCTGGCGGGATCATTTGAAAGACGCATATTACGGTCTCGGCTGGCGAATTTATGATTACGGAGGAACGACCATCGTGTATCACGGGGGCTGGGTCGAAGGTTTTCGGGCTGAAATTGGTTTTATTCCGGATCAAAAAATCGGCATAGTAGTATTGCTAAATTGCGAAACCCTCGCTGCGGCGCTTTTTTTGCCGACATTTTTTGATATGTATTTGAATTTCCCTGTTCCTGATACCATCCACGCAAGCTTTGATTGATGAAGCAATCTTGCCTTTCTATGGGCAGGATCATTTACAAATGGGAAAGTTATTTAATTCATATCCCTAAGTGTCATTAGTTTACTTGCATTTATTATTATTGGTAGTGGAGACGTAAATATGTTAAGACGCAAATCGTTTAAACCTGGCAATGGACAGATCGAAAAGCTATTTATCGAAGATACATGGAGAGTATTTCGAATTATATCTGAGTTTGTTGAAGGATTTGAAGAGCTTTCTGAGATTGGCGATTGTGTTACGATATTTGGCTCAGCCCGGGCAAAACCAGGCGATCGCGATTATGAATTAGCACGAGAGATAGCAAAACAATTGGCAAAAGCAGGATATGGTGTGATAACTGGCGGCGGTCCGGGTATCATGGAAGCTGGAAATCGGGGCGCGGCTGAAGGACGTGGTATTTCGGTGGGTTTGAACATCGACCTTCCTTTCGAGCAAAAACCGAACGATTATGCAAATTTGCAATTGGACTTTCGCTATTTTTTCGTTCGAAAGGTCATGTTTGTAAAATATGCTCGGGCATTTATCATTTTGCCAGGCGGCTTTGGTACTTTAGACGAGCTCTGGGAAGCGCTAACATTAATTCAAACCCATCGAATTGGTAATTTTCCCGTTATTATGGTTGACAGCAATTATTGGAAAGGATTGATCGATTGGATTCGAGAAACCATGCTGCGTCAAAATAAAATCTCCGAAGATGACATGCTGCTGTTCAAGGTAGCCGATAAGCCGGAAGATGTAGTAGAAAGCATCGTAGCATTTTATCGTGATTCGGGACAATAGCCCCAATTGTTCTTCTAAAATAATTTCAGAAACATTATCGATATTGCGGAGTATTATTGCTATGAAATCAGCAAAACTCCATTAACACTTTTTATTTTTGCTTGGGTGCGTTTTATTTGTTAAATTAAAATCATATTTTTTTATAACTTGTTCGTTTTTTTCTCTTGACTTTTAGTCGAATATTTGATAATTTAATTTGTCAAATCATTTAACTTAGAGGAGCATACCATGAAAAAGACTCTAACTATAATTTCAGCGACTCTGTTTTTAGGAATCATTGCAGGCACTGCTTCACTTTATGCCCAGATGTATCCGATGAGTGGAATTACAACGTTAAAAGCTGGATACTTTGATCCCTCTGCAAGCAATGCCGGGTTCATTTTCGGCGGCAGTTATGCCTGGAAAGTTGATGAATCAGTCGATGTGGGAATTGCGGCTGATTATTTCCGAAAAACCCATTCTGAGGATTCTGTACAAGTCTTAGCCGATGAAAAGCTAATCATCACCAATGCGGAGCTGACGACCAACATTATTCCCATCTATGGATTAATTAATATTAAATTTCCTGCCGGGTACACGATGGATTATTTCGTGAGTGGTGGAATCGGATACGAAATGCTGTTCCGCACCGAGCAGACTTATGGTCCTGACGCGTCGAAAAAATCCAGATTCTACGATGGTTTTAAATGGATTCTCTCTGCTGGGATTCATTATCGCATTGGCTCACGTTCAGCATTTATTGCTGAAGCCTTTTATGATGGCACAAAAGTAAGTCGCGATAAAAAAGGTGAGACCTCGGGATTGGCTCGCTATGAAGTTAATTTGTCAGGTTTTGGAATTCGTGCGGGCATCCGAATGGGTCTCTAAACAACCTCGTTTTCAGGCGTAATTATTAAATTTTCTCAGTTTCTTATCATGCCTCTTTTAATCAGTTAAAAGAGGCATAACCTTTTCAGGCTCTGATACGATACAAAGAAATGGAATATTATCAAAAAGAACAGTTTCGATTCGGCTTTAGCGATTCAATTATCAGTCCTGGTGTCAAATATATTATTTTTGCAACGGGTTTGGTTTTTGCGTTACAAACCATTAGTGGTTCCAAATTAATTGCCTTGTTCGGATTGCATCCAATCGATGTTTATAGCAAATTCCGCATCTGGCAATTAATGACATACATGGTTTTGCATGGAGATTTCATCCATATCCTGCTTAACATGCTTATTCTCTGGATGTTTGGTTGCGAAGTCGAACGGAACTGGGGAACCTACGATTTTTTAAAATATTATTTGATTTGCGGAGTCGGCGCCGGCATATTTCATATTTTGTTTCATCTCACATCGGAAATTCCGGTTGTTGGGGCATCTGGTGCAATTTATGGCATTCTGTTAGCCTTTGCCATGCTATTTCCCGATCGACCAATTATCATGTTTCCTTTTTTTATCTCGTTGAAAGCAAAATATTGGGCAATGATTTTCGCAGCTATTGCATTAATTTTTGGATTGGTGGGAGGGCAAAACGGGGTTGCTCATTTTGCTCATCTCGGCGGCATGTTGGTCGGTTTTATTTATCTCAAGTTGAGCGGGAAAGCGTCTTTGTTTGGACTGGATTTCATCAAAAGAAAAAAAGGTGACTGGGAATTCCATAAGATAATTAACAAAAGAAGAAAGCTGTTAGAGTTGCGACAAACCATCGACATCATTCTCGACAAAATAAATGAGGTTGGTTACGAGAACCTTTCTGAGAAAGAGAAACGAATCTTGAAATCAGCGAGCAGTATCCTGGCAAACGAAAATAGTGATTGATAAAAATAAAAAATGCACAATATGAAAGGAAATTTTCGACTCAAAGTTTGGATTATTGCAATTATAGTTCTTGGCTCCGTGAATTTTATCCAGGCTCAGAACCTGACAATCATTTACGGAAATGATATGGCTGCGCGAAATTCAATCGCGACCTTCCAATATAATAATGTCCGCTATATCTCGATCGATGACTTCGCTGAAATATTCAATACTCATATTTATCATAATAAACAGAATAAGAAAACGATTTTATATTTAAATAATAGTGTTGTAAAAATAACCGCATTCAATCCATTTATCATCGTTGATCAACAAGCCTTTCAAATGCCCGCCGAAAGCATTTACCTGAATGACCGGGTATTGGTCCCGGTAAATTATTTTATCGGCATTATTGAACAGATAATACCCAACCAGATCGTTTTCAACAAAAGCAGAGATGAATTGGTTATTTATCCTCTTGCAACAAATAATGTCAGCAAAATCGAAATCGAAGATAAAGCCAATGGTACGCTGATTAGAATTCTCACAACACAAAATTTTACTGATTCAAACCTTAGCTTAAGAGCTGGACAGGGCTGGTTATATCTGGATATTTACGGTGGAAAAATAGATTCATCTTCATTGTACGCTCAATTCAAGCAGGGTATTATCTCAAAAGTTGTCGCAAGCCAGATTTCTAATGAATTGGCTCAAATCGGCTTTCAACTCCGCGATATAATAATCGAAAAAAATTTGCTGTTGCAGAGCTCCAATGAAATTCTTATTTCCATTAAAACTAAAAAAGATTTTTCTGCTGAAATTACCAAGGTGCTGGAACGCGAGAAACAAAAATGGCTGATTGACAGAATCGTCATTGATCCGGGACATGGTGGCAAAGACCCGGGAGCTATTGGAAGATATGGAACACGGGAAAAAGATGTCGTCCTCTCGATTGCGCGCTATCTAAAAGAATTATTTGAGGAAGAGTTAAATATTGAAGTACTCATGACAAGAGAAGATGATCGCTTCGTTGAGCTTCGCCACCGCACCGAATTTGCAAACCGAAATCAAGCAAAACTATTTATCAGCATCCATGCCAATGCCAATTACAATCGTAAAATGCGCGGCGTCAGCACCTACTTTTTAGGCCCGGGAAAAACTGAAGAAGCTCGGGAGGTTGCGACCCTCGAAAATTCAGTGATCCGGATGGAAAACGAGAGCCGATATGCAGATTTATCGCAGGAAAATTTTATTCTCTCTGCGATGGCTCAAAATGTTTATATGAAAGAAAGCCAGGAGCTGGCAGATATGGTGCAACGTGAGATATCACGCACCTGCGGCTTGCGTGACATCGGCGTGCTTCAAGCCGGATTCTACGTGCTTTGGGGAGCATCGATGCCCAATATCTTGATTGAAACTGGATTCATTTCCAACCCGGATGAAGAAAAATTGCTGAGAAGCCGATCATTCCAGCAAAAGCAGGCTTCAGCAATTTTCCGAAGCGTAAAACAATTTATCGAAAAGTTCGAATCTGGCATATAAAAAAAAAAGCCCCCAGCTTACACCAGGGGCTTCGGAGGGAGGAAAAAATGAGATGTTACAGAAATCTATAGCCTGTTCCGTGAATTGTCTCGATGTACTGTGAGGGGTACTTATACTCACCAAGTTTCTCACGCAATCTCTTGATGTGGACATCAACGGTACGATTCGTTACATAAACTTTTCGACCCCACACTTTTTCTAAAATTTCTTTTCGTGAAAACACATTTTCTCGCCTGGAAGCCAATAAGTATAGCAGTTTGAATTGAATGTAGGTCAAGTCAATTGGTTTGCCGGATTTTTTCACTTTGTGCTCATCCAGGTCAATTTCAATATCTTTAACTTTGATCTTCTTGCTTTCGCTGCGCTCAACTCGATCAATAATTGCTTTGAGGCGTGCTACTGTTGCCTTCAAACTGAACGGTTTGATGACAAAATCATCAACACCAATCTGATAAGCTCTGACAACTTCACTTTCCTCGCTCGCGTTTGATATCATAATAAGAGCTGCTTTTCTGGTATCAAAATCGTCTTTGAGGTTTTTACACATTTCCCAAATGTCATCATCCAACTCGCCACAATCTACTACGATTGCTTTCGGCTTTTCAGTCAACACGAGTTCATGAACTTGATCCGGATCTTTTACCTTAACCGCCACAAAACCCTCATCCTCAATCAGTTTGGCAATGGAGTCGGGGTTGCCGCTCTTTGTGTCTACAACCAATACTTTTCCCTTATCCATGTTTCTTTCCTCTTTTAACTTTATGGTTATGTTTGATTCGTAAGCAATTAAACTTGATTCAAATATTATCCTCGCACCGAGATATGATGCAGTACATAATTCCCAAAACCCTTCACCCCAACCATCAACGTCCTGGATTAGAGCTGTGAAACCCGATCCCGATGCGAGGTTATTAAATTGTTTAATTCGACTTACACAATTGCTATTTCATTCATCGAGATACATCTCTACTATTAGCAAACTTTATGCCATATTGGTTTCAAAAACGTAGTTATTTTTTATTCCAGCGTTTTCAACTCTGCCACAATTCATTCATCATTTTTTCATTAAATCGAAGTTTTCGCTTTCAACTTCGGATTAAGCAGATCGGGCAAATTGTTTGTCGATTCTTTACCACCATTGACTTATTTGTTATACACATGGACGAAAATTAACCAATTTTGCACAATTGAGGTGACGCGTCATCTTGAGCCACTATTGTGCTCGATATCTGGTATTGGCTTTGGTAACATCTATTTGAAAAATGCTACCGATGATCCAATTGCAAATGAAGATTAATTATAAATCACCAAAACTTATCATAATTAAATTTTGCTGAACTTATTAAAAATTTGTATCATAATATTCATTATTGTTACACAGTGAGACATCTTCTATTTATTGAGAAAAATGTTGCTTTAAAATTTGACCAGAATGAATTACTTTGCTCCACCGTTAGAAAAATCATTCAGACTGGATAATCGGAACGTGAAGTCAATTCATGAGGAGAAGTGCAAACGAGCCTGGATTATCATCAATACATTTTATTTGAAATTAAGGGACGTGAATAAAATAACTGTCCCATTTACGAATGATCCTTGCCCATAGAAAGGCAAGATCGCCTTATCAAATGAGTGACCTAATTAATTCACTGTCCTAAAGATAATATGATTCACTCGATTTTGACATGATTTGTATCACAATAGCGTCAAAAATGTAACAATGGTGTAAATTAAATGGTGCTTTTCAATGTTATTCTCATTGTCGTTCCTTCACCAACTTTGGTATCTTTCACCATTAATTTCCCTTTGTGGTAATCTTCAATTATTCGCCGTGCAAGATTCAATCCCAAACCCCAGCCCCTTTTTTTGGTGCTATAACCGGGACGAAAAATTAAGCGGCGATTCTGAACACTGATACCTTTACCGTTATCTTTGACATCAATATAAACATGCGGCGATCTCCCATCGACCAAACCGACCGCGATTTCGATGACGCCATTTTCTTTTTCAATTGCATCGAGGGAATTCTTAATTAAGTTCTCAATCACCCATTCAAAAAGATCACGATTCAGATTGACCTTTGGAACTTTATCGAATTGCTCAATAATCTTAATTTTCTTGCCCATGTGAGGCAAACGGCGTTTAAAATAGCTGATGATATCTCTAAGAATTGGAATAATATCATATTTTCGTAAATCAGACTGGGAGCCGATCTGAGAAAATCGAGTGGCAACTTTATTGAGCCGCTTTATATCATTATCCATGTCAAATAGAATTTTATTAACATGGCTGGAAGGCGCGTCGTTTTTGATTAACTCGAGCCAGCCCATCAGGGATGAGATTGGAGTACCCAATTGATGAGCGGTCTCTTTTGCCATGCCAACCCAAATTGATTGTTCTTCACTGCGCTTGATGCTGTGAAATCCCAAAAAAGCAATGATAATAAATAGGCTGATCACTCCAATTTCAACATACGGAAGCCAGATTAAGCGTGTGATCAGGTTTGAATCGCCATAAAATAAAAACTGTTCCAGAAGTATTTCGCCGCTTTTTTCATCACGATAAATGATGGGTATCGGTTCAATTTCTTTGCCCAGGTTATTCACGATTCGTTTAACTTTTTCAATTGCCTCTGGCGAAGGATTTTCAGAATCAATCGGCAGGTTTATCCAGTAAATTGGATTCTTATTCTTATCGGTATTTATAATTGGAAAATCAGTTCGTTGAATAATTTGTTCAAATAAAAAATTTAAAATCTTAGTATCATTTTCCGCTGTTGCGCGCGATTGAATTCGGGCGTAAAATTCCAGAATACTTCTCGATTGCGCCCTCAAATCATGGACAATAGTTTGTGAGTAATATAGCATTAACAAAATTAAAATAATGGCAAATGAAAATAAAAACAATGTAAACCGATCCGAAAAACGATAGATAAAATTTTTCATGAAAAATCGCTCATTTCTTTTTCAATTTATAAACAGCAAAAATCAATGCTGCTATCAATAGAACAAAAGTTATAACGCTAATCAGAAGGCCAGTGGTAAAAGACGATGGCTGAAATCTAAATTCAATATTATGATCGCCAGGCTGCAGAAAGATCGAGCGCAAGATATAATTTGTCTTGAAAATCTTTGTTTCAATACCATCGACGAAAGCCTTCCAGCCAGCAGGATAATAAATTTCAGACAAAACCATCAGCGCCGGAGCTGCAACGCTTGCTTTAAGTTTTATTCGATGAATGCTATACGAAACGAGGTCAACTTGATTGGCAGAATCAGGTTGAATTGTAAAAGTAGGAGCTTCTTCAAGAACAGCTATTTTTGCCGGATCAAACTGTGGGGATTTCATAAAATTAAAAATTTCAGTCTTAGCTCCTAACTGTTTTATTTCATTCACAAAAAATGCCCTGGGCAATGCCTCGGGATTTTGATACACATAAGTTTGCCGCCGCAGATACCTGGGATCATCAATCGGGTAATACGAAACAAGATACTCCACATTTAACATGTTGAGCCATTTATTGTCATTCTGAAACCGCTCTGACGGAATGGATTCCGCTGGTATTCTCTGAATCTCAGGTCTTCCATTCTGAATCACTTCAGTATAATATTTCGATAGAAAATATGGCATCGGGCGTCCGGTGTAGGGAAATCGAACTGACAGATCTAACGATGATTCCTCTAAGAATTCCTGGTAAATTTTCAATTTTGCAGCGTGATAACCAGTGATGCTTTCGATAAAATAATATATATACCAATTCGCCGGCTTGATATCGGCTGCCATATAAATCCGATATGGTTTGGGTTGTTGTTCCAGGAAATCAACGACTTCATTTTTTTGGAAGTACTCTTTTTCATCAACCATCGGTTTGGGATCGATTATCTTGTAATCAACCAGCCACAAATCTACGATCACCAAAAATATCAAAGCAATTGTTAAAAGACTCGAATTCAATTTTTTATCTAAATAATATAAAACAAGAAAACCGCTGAGCCCCACTAAAATTAGCATCACGACAGTATCTTTCAACGCCATTTGATATGGCAGCGCCTGGGCTGACTCCGCTACTTTCCCAGAATCAGCTATCCAACTGATGACAGTACCTTTTGCAATAATAATAAAAAGTAAAATTGCAATACCAATCGAGCCAAAAATATAAAAATATTTTTTTACTGCTTCAGATTTCTTTTGAATGAGCTTCATGTCATGGGTTTCTCTTAAACTGATGAGAAAGTGCAGCCCCATCCCCGCCATAATAACGACAGAAATATCCAGCAGGATATGGATCATGCTCGGCACCCGGAATTTATTAAAAAATGGCAGCAGCTTGAACATCGGTCCATAAAGCACGGGCAGGAATTTTCCAAACGAGACAATTAATGAGAACAACGCGATGATAGCAAAAAATATAAGAAATTTATCTCGCTTCAAAACGAACGCCAGCCCAGCAAAGAACAAAACGATGATACCCATATAAAGCGGATAATCCGTAAATGGCATGGTTCCCCAATATGTCGGTCCGCCAAAACCGAAGAAAGAGGGCACGATAAAGGTGATCATTTCCGCCGGAGAGAACGACCAATTTGAGGCATAATCAAAATCCAGACCGCCTGTTGCACCGCCGCCGCGTATCGAATAATGTGAATACTCATAGACTGAAATATATAAAACTGCGGATAACAACAAAGCCAAAATAAGCGTTCCTGCTAACAGTCCGAATCCCTTAAAAATGTTGTTAAACTTTTTTGTCTCGCGATATTCAATTATTGCATAGTAAATAAAATAAATTCCGATGAACAGGTAGGTGTAATAACAGACCTGGACATGAGCGCGGAGCAATTGAAAACCAAATACCAAAGCAGTTAAAGCAAAAAATAACAAATTTCGCTTTTCGAGCATTTTTTGCACTGACCAGAAGATCAATGGAATGAGAACCACACTTAGAAATTTTGTATTATGTCCGAACGCGGTAAAAGCGATGTATTGAGGAATAAACATCACTGCGATTGCCGAAAAAAGACTTGCTTCCGTCGAAATTTTCAAACTGCGCATGAGCAGAAAGACGAATAGTCCAAAAAATAAATAGTTGATCAACAGTCGAAAGAACTCATTCAGGGGAATGATTTTTCGCACCAGGTTCAGCGTCTCATTGAGAATCGTATCAAAAATATTGACATAAGGCGCGCTAGATAAGCTAGCGTACGACGGCATCCCGCTAAAAATATATGGATTCCAGAGCGGAAATGTACCATCTTCTATCGAGTTCTCGACGAATGGCCGAAAGCTTTTTGACGCGAGTGTATCCGGGGGGAGCAATGTCATATTTTGAAAAACAATCTGATGATAAAAAATCACAAGCAAAATGAACAGCAAAAGGACAATCGATAAAACCGGATACTTTTGAACGAGCGAAAGCTGAGATTTTTTTTGGATTGGTTTCGGCGCTATTTGTTTTTTCTTTTTCTTTGCCATTGGATTCGACCTTTCTTAGCTATAGTGATTTAAAATTATTCGCTGACATTTTCAAAAACTTCTGCTAATTGCTTTATTTGGTTTGATCGGTTATATTGGTCAATCTGCGCTCCCGTGATGGGTTGCCATTTTCCCTGTTGAAAATTTTGATATTCATGAAGCAAAAAACCCTTAATAGCATTCCTATCATCATATTCAAAAATTGAACCAGTGCCTGTTTGATGGAGGATTTTCGCAGCATCGCCGTCAGTCGGTCCAATTGCTAGAATAGGGCGTCGGCTGGCTAAATATTCAAATAATTTTCCAGTGACGATGGCATGGCGGGTTCGTGTGTTATTGATTATCAGGAGCAATAAATGAGACTGGCAGATTTTCATGATCGCTTCCTGATGAGGAATAAATTCATTCATCCGAAGCAGATCATCAATTTGAAAGCTCAGCAGTTCTTGCCGAACATCGTGATGAATGTTGCCAAAGAATTGAAGCTGGAATTTTTCACCTGATATTTTTCCTTCGCGCTTCAAATCGGAAATCGCCTGGTAGAGTACCGGAGTGTAACGGCTTTGCGGCAAATTGCCAATATAGGTGATGATAAATTTATCTTCAGGAGGGTGCGGCGCTGGATCGGGATAGACTTCCGCATCGAAACCGTTATAAATAATATTAAATCGATTCAGGTCGATGTTTTTATGTCCTTCAATCAATAAATCCTGGCAGCCGGGACTGACCACAGTTACCGCATCGGCACGGCCAAGAATTTTACCCTCCAGGCGCTGATCAATGGATAATGTAATCCGAGATCGCTTGATGTCGTGATAAAAATCGATGTTCATCCACGGGTCTCGAAAATCAGCCACAAAAGGCAAGCTCGTTCTTTTTGCAATTTTATTTCCGATCAAATGAACAGTATGCGGCGGACCAGAAGAGAGAACGACTTTGATAGATGAATCATCCTGGATCGCTTTGATCCCGGCTTTGACTCCATAATTATACCAACCAATTCTGGCATCGGGGATGAACAGATTCGCTCGAATTTTGTTGGCAATTTTCTCTTTGAAATTCGCCTGGTGATGGGAAGAAAGCACCGCCAATGGTATTTTTTCATCTTTATTTTTGCCGATAAATTTACGATAAAAACGATACGGCTCAAATATGTCAGTGCGGATGACCCGAGTTTCCGGCGGGATATTTTGCTCCAATTGTGGATCAAGGCTGGTGTATTCGCCATTCTTGACTGTCAGAACTGTGCACTGCCAGCCCATCTTTGCCAGGTTTTGTATGATTCGAATAATTCGCTGAACTGCTGGTCCCCCGGCTGGAGGATAATAATATGTCACAAATAAAAAACGTTTCACTTCACTTCCTGATTCTAAAGACAAATAAGCATTTCTTTTTATAATTTCAACACGAAGACACTAAGAAATCACCAAGCTCACAAAGGAAGTTTAAGATAGTTACTTTTTCTTAGTGTATTTTGTGCTGACTTCATGGCTTTGTGTTGACAATTTTTTGCGGCGCTATGCTTTTATGAACGCCTCGATCTCTGCCGCCATTCGATCCCAGGAAAACTGTTTTTTGTACTCGCTGATATTTTTTGAAAAATCGATTTTATCTTTTATTTTGAAAAAACTCACTATCGAGGTTGCCAATGCATCAACATCTTCCGAAGGCACGATGAATCCTGTCTTGCCTTCATCGACCACTTCAGGGAGCCCGCCCACATTTGTCGTGATCACCGGTTTGTCGTAATTATAAGCGATTTGAATGATGCCGCTTTGTGTTGCAGAAATGTAGGGCAAAACGACGACATCAGCGGCGCTGTAATAAAGCCCTACTTCTTCATTGGGAATATAATCCGCAAAAATTGAAACGGAATTTCCGATTCCCAATCGCTGAATTTGATCCCGGTAGCCCTGTTCATCGTCATAAAATTCGCCAGCAACCAGGAGTCTCACATTGGTTTCCTGGAGCACTTTTGGCATCGCATCGAGCAGAACATGCAATCCTTTATACTTTCGAACGTAGCCAAAAAATAAAATCACATTGTCGGCTGCTTTGAGATTCAGTTGATTCCGAGCTTCTTTTTTATCAAACGATTTGCTGAAAATTTCATAGACTGGGTGCGGCACTTCTTTATAGATCGCATTGGGACGAAATTCGAGAAGATCATTTTTCACGACTTTTGACTGGACAATAAAATAGTGGACATTCCATAGCCCGATACTCGTCAGCAGCCGGTCTTCGATGCGGCGTTCATGGGGAATGATGTTATCGCAAAGATATAAAATTTTGGTTCTTGTGAAAATCCGTGTCAAGAAGGAGATTGCCGCGTAGCAGGGCGCAAAAAAAGGCATCCAATATTTATAGACCACCAGGTCTGCTTTGAATCGACGGATGGAAAAAAATGCGTGAATCCAGCTAAACGGACCGATGGAATCAAGAATTGGTTCACTCGGAATCGGCTCGATTTCTTTGCTCAAGTCCTGCTGCGTTTTTCCCGGGAAAAAGATCGAAGGGTATTGCCGCTTGAATGAAATTATTTTGACATCGTGTCCGCGTTTTAAGAGAACTTTATAAAGCTTTCATCCTTTTAGCAATCTTTCACAGGTTTCCAATACCGTTTCGACATAAATATGCTCCATGCAATTATTGGGACATTCCCGGGCAAAGAAGCAGTCGCACTCGATGGCAGGCTCTACGACCTCGCCCAGACCATAAAGCTCAAATTCATATTTATTGAACGTGTTATTGAATAGCACAATTTTCTTTTCGAGACCAATCGCGATATGGGTTGCCATAGTTACCGCGGTGACAACCAGATCGCATTGATCCACCAAGTTGACGAACTGCCGCAATGGAAAATGTCCCAGGTACGTTGTCCCGCTTTGTTCGGCTATCCTGATATTTTTTTCATGCTCATCGGGACCACCAAGAATGAGAACTCCTTTTCCATTTTGTTTTAATCGGGATGCCAGATCGATCCAATTTTTTTCTGGCCATAAGCGGGATGTCCAGCGGCTGCCGCATCCAGTGTTCAATCCGACCAACGGATGTTGTTCGTTAATCTTCCATTGATAATTGTGCGCGGCAAAATTGCTGAGAATATATTTTTCGCCCTGAAATTCATAACCACAAATTTCGAACAATTCCTGAGGATAGCTTTTGGTGTTATTTTTATTCAAATGATCAAAAATGCCCGTCAAAAATTTTGCTTCGCTATCGCTATCGATGGGCTGACATTTATTCCATCTGCTGAGTCCAAAACCTTTTTTCTCATTGGCAGAAATCTGGTTTGCCAGCGCGCAGGCTTCATAATCTTTATCAAGATTGATCAGCAGATCGAAGCAGGATGCCTGAAGTGTGACGATATTCTTCAAATCAAATTTCAAGATTCGATCCACCCAGTCGGACGGAACCAATTCAGGAGTAAGTGTTAGCCAGGTGATTTCAGAAGCTGGATAGACTGCTTTCAATTTTCTCAAAATTGGTGTCGTTCGGATGACATCGCCAGCCGCGCCCAGCTTGATGATCAAAATCGTTTGCTTGATGGGATCATAATAGGGGCAGGTTTCGCAGATCACTTTTTCTTTTTTATGAAAGGAACACGGAATATCGCCTCGAAAATAGCGGCAATCGTGGTTTACTTTTATCTTCATGTTTCAATCTAAAATATTCTTGAGTGAATAATCGAGCTTCTTTTTCTGCGTTTCAGTAATCATTTCGCCAAGCAGTCCGATCGAGATAAATTGGACTCCGACAATCACCAATAATACGCCCAGGAACAACAATGGACGATTGCTTAAAAACTGTCTGGCGAAAATTCGCTCTGCGGCTAAATAGATATTAATCGCTATTCCGACTAAAAATAATATCACCCCGATGCTGCCGAACAAATGAAGTGGGCGAGTTTTAAATTTATTCAAAAAAATAACGGTAAACAAATCCAGCAATCCCGCAGCAAATCGAAACGGGCCGAATTTGGTTTTCCCGAATTTGCGAGGATGATGTTTTACGACGATCTCACTGACCTTGAATCCCTGCCAATGCGCGAGAACCGGAATGAAGCGATGCAGTTGCCCATAGACTTGAATCTCTTTGACGACGTCACTTCTATAAGCTTTCAAGCCGCAGTTAAAATCGTGCAGCTTTAATCCGGAAACCAGGCTTGTCACCCGGTTATAAATTTTGGAGGTGTTTCTTTTTATAAATGGATCGTAGCGCTTCTTTTTCCAGCCCGATACCATGTCAAAGCCTTGCTCCAGTTGCGCGATCAAACTCGGGATTTCATCCGGATCATCTTGCAGGTCTGCATCCATCGTAATGACATATTTCCCT
>JALOPY010000385.1 GCA_025453735.1 bacterium
ACCGGCTCCACCCTGTTCAAAAATATGTTAAACCTCAACTCCCATGTTGCCATGGCGACGGACGAAATGGATTTTTCTGATCCCTGGTACCGGTCATTCGATAAGCATTTTAAATGCTACGGCGATCTGGCCGACGAACAAAACAGGAAAAAATTGATTGATTTCGTTTTTGAGGGAAAAATTCACAGCTCATTCTGGAAAGAGTATCGTACTCTCGGTATTTCAAAAGAAACGATTTTAGACGAATTCAATCGATCCGATTACTCGTTGAAGAGCCTGGTGACGATCTTATTGGATGAATACCGAAAAAAAGAACAGAAAAAACGAGTGGGCGCCAAATACCCGGTTCACATCAGTCGGCTGAATTTATTATTCGAATGGTTTCCTGATGCAAAAATCATCTTTTTGATTCGGGACGTGCGAGCGATTATCGCATCGAAACTGAATGATGAAAGGACCCGGGAGCGCAAGAACAGGCATAAAATCATAGCGCTATTGCTTCATTATTTTACACTGCTGTTTTTTATTCTCGATTATATTTGGGCAACAATTATCTTCCGAAAATATAAAGACCATCCCAATTTCATGAAAATTCGATATGAAGACCTGATAGCGAATCCTGATCTGGCAGTCAGGCAGATTTGCAATTTCTGCGACATCCCTTTTGAGCAAGAAATGTCTGGCGCATTTGGCAAAGCATCGAGCCATACCGGGGAGGTGACGACAGGCTTTGACCTTAAAAAAATATCGTATTGGAAGCGTAAGCTGAGCAAGATAGATAATTTGTTGATCACTGTGCTAGCCTATCCATGTATGATCGCGCTGGGGTATGGCAGAATTGAAAAAGAATATGTCCAGTGGAATGGACGCCATGAACAAAAATAGATTTACGATTTTGCCCACACTGGATTATGAACTTTTTGGCAACGGCAGCGGGGATGTGCTTAAAAATGTCGTAATTCCAACCAGCAAAATTCTGAAAATTTGTGAGCAACTCGACTGTCGCATGACCATCTTTGTCGATATTCTCGAATTTATCAGGGTCAGGGATGCCCAGCAAGCTGGCAAATTGCCTCATCTCAATTATGACGCATGGAAAATTGTGACGGAGCAGTTAAGAAACGCCTATTCGATGGGACACGACATCCAGCTCCACCTCCATCCGCAGTGGTATGCGGCAGAATATAAAGATGGAAGATGGCAGCTCGATGTGACAGTCTGGAGATTCCCGGCATTAATTGATAAGATCGGGGAAGCAGCAGCGAGGCAATTGATTTTTCGCTTAAAATCTGAGCTTGAATCAATTATTCGGGAGGTCGATCCTCGCTATGAGGTTATCGCGTTTCGGGCTGGCGGCTACTGTATTCAACCGGAAGCAGCAGCCCTGGCTTTATTGAAAGATGCCGGCATTCGAATCGACTCATCGGCTTATTTTGATGGATTTCATAATTCTGATTCGATTTATTATGATTTTCGATCGCTTCCAAAACATTTGCCCTTTTGGCACATCCATGAAAATCTTGACTCAGTTGGTGCGGTTGCAGAAGATGCAATGATCGAGTTGCCTATCTTATCCTTCAATTCAAGCAAGCGGATGAAATTGAATTCCCGTAGAATCGCGACCAAGCTGGTTCAAAATAAAATAAAAATTTTTAGTTCAAATATTAATAAGGACAATTCCTCAAACGATGCGGGGTCCGCTTCCGGGAATCAGGTGCTTTGGGATTTTTGCTTGCAATCTGCCTGGCAAATGCTGCTCTGGCTTTACCGGGGAAAGCAAAAATTTAAGAATCACGAATCCCGGTATATTCCTTTAATCATAATCGGACATTCAAAAGATTTCGTGTTTTCCTCTCCATTTCGATTGTTTCTGCTGGTTGCCTGCCGCATTCTAAAGATTAACTTTGAAACATATCGCGACTGGTATTATTTTTTGGAAGCGCAGATCGAATATAAACCGACTGGGAAGCATAAACAGAACGTCGTGAGTGAAAATATATCTATTACGAGTTAATATTTCAATCTGATTCTATCGCTTTGAGCGATGGAATCAGCTCGTTACATAATTTTTACACTGAAAAATTAAACTGTGACGATTACAGGAGAACATAAAAATAATTATGTTGTTCCTTTGCTTTCGCTTTGCGTCGTTGTGTTGAAAAAAATGCAGTATGCTTCACTGGGCATTTACAATGATTGATACATCAAACTGAATTTAGTTGCTTTACATGAATCAAGATAAACTCGACTCCATTTATTCCAATTTGCTTTTTGCGATTAAACAAAACGACTACAAGGGCTTTGATCCTTATGATATTATGGAATCGAAAATCATTGCCCGATCGGTGAAAAATCGGAAATTGCTTTTGCTGCTCACCCAGCTCAATCGAATTTCACCGGTAAATTTTAGACGAATCCTGGCGATTGAAAAAACAGTCAGCCCCAAAGCCCTGGCGCTTATCATTCTCGCGTTGCTCAACAAACAGCAAAACCCAGGCATCATACCGGTCCAAGAACCGATGAATTGGCTGTTGCGAAATAAAAGCGCTGAATTAAACGGCTATTCAATCGGGTTTGCATTTCCGATCACGTTATCCCATTATGCTTCGGCAAAGAATCATCCCTCCCTGATCATTTCTCTGTTCGTGATGTATGCGTTTCTCCACCACTATAAAACCTATCAGGATAGCGAGGTTCTGGATCAGGTGTTGTCCTTTTATAATTTGATTCAGACAAAATTGCCCAGAATTGAGACTGCGCAAGAGTTATCCTACTCTTATAATTTTGAAAAGCACAATGAGATCTATAATTCAACCGCCAAACTGGGAAAATTTTTTGCGTTGCTCTATCGTATTGATAGCGATGACGCCTTGCTCGTAAAAATTGAAAAGATTCTGAATTATTTAATCTCAAAGCAACGCAACGATGGCACCTGGCAGTATGGGGAGAACATCGCGTACACCGATGGCTTCCACACCGCGTTTATTCTCGAAGCGATCTGGTATATGAAGCAGTTAGTCGATAGCCCCAAAATAAGTCACATGTTCCAGCAGGGGGTGGATAATTACAAAAACCATCTTTTTACTCAGCACGATCAGCCGCTCTATTTTCACCCGGATTATCAGCCAAAAGATGTCCGAAGTCGCATCATCAAAACAGATATTCGGGACTGCGCCATGGCGATCGTGTTATTCAAGAAAATCGGAGAGCAAGAAATGGCAGGCAAAGTTCTGGATTGGACGATCAGCAACATGTACGATCATGAACAGAACTACTTCTATTCATTCCAAAACAGCATCTTCAAAAACAAAATCGAATTCATGCGATGGCAGGCGTGGATGTTGTATGCATTATCGTGCTATAGCGTAAGGGCAGAGTGACATGAAAAAAGTGTGCATGCTTGTTCAGGAATATTATCCCAAAGATTTTCGGGTGCGGAGAGTGGCTGAATCGCTAAGCGACCGGGGATTCGATGTTGATATCATTGCGCTGCGGGATGTTCAGGAAGCGCCATTTGAAATTTTAAATCGCGTTCGGATTTTCAGAATCGATTTGCAGAAAAAAAGAGGAACCATTCTTCGCTACATTTACGAATATTTGCTGTTTACTTTATTGACATTTTTCAAGTGCACGCAATTATATTTCAGGAACCATTACGATACGATTGTCAGAAGTGATATTTCCCTTTTCATCGATGGGGACATTAAAGTCGACCCGCATCAAAACTTTTTTACCTTTTACGTCAATGTCTGCTACTGTTTTTTGTAGAGATGCGGGGAATGCTCGCGCTACGTCGCCCTCACTCATGGCTCCGCGCTCTTGACCTATTTGTCTTGCGTAAGCGGAGATCATGGTTTTAGCTTCGTCGTAGTTATTTCTATTAAGCGCTTCCTCTACGGCGGCAATGCCCTGTAGATAGGTGTTAAGGGGTTTTTGAATATTCTTATCAAAGTCGTTCATGATGTAGTTTGTTTTAGTTAAGTCTTGTCTTGTTTGAAACATTTGTGATCTAAGATTGATGTCGGCATTTCGCTTTGACATTTCTTCTTTAAGAA
>JALOPY010000386.1 GCA_025453735.1 bacterium
AGCCTGCCTGAAAAGGGTTCCTCTGGTTTTCAATGATGTTCTTGACAAAACTGAAAGTATTCCTCAAGAGATTTCATCATTTCGTCTCGAAGCTCAGTTATGGATGAGCCATAGAATGTAATCTCATCATTGGTATTGATCACAGTTCCGTGAAATGAGTCAATCTCCGGATCAAATTCGACAACTCCAATATAGCCTTTGTATTCGATCATGGTCTAATCCCTGCACTTTCTAAAAATCTCCGCAAATCTTTTACTGCACCCTTATCCATGCTCGGACCTGCATGCGGGCGATGAAACCACAAGCTCTATGCGCCATGCCCCAGGCGCTTCACGCCACTCACACAATTTCCTCCGACGAATCACCCTCCCTGAGCATCGGCGAATTCTTTGCTTCCGGCTTGAACGTCTTGATCATCACCAGATGAATCGTAACGCCAATGACAATCGCCAGTAGAATTAACCTGATCCACCAGAGCGAAATCACAAACCATACTGAATAGCCAGTGGTCAGCCACAACATCGCAATCGAAAATATTTTATGCTTGAGCGATACGCCCCTGCCTTCGCGGTAGTTTCGGATATATTTGCCGCACCAGCGATTCGTGATCAGCCAGTTGTAAAATCGTTTTGAGCTGCGACTATAGCAAATCGAGGCTAACAGCAAAAACGGCGTAGTCGGCATAATTGGCAGGAACATGCCGATCACGCCCAATATAACACTAAACGTACCACAGATAACCAACAGGATTCTGATGAATTCTTTCAAATTGTCTCCACTATTTCTGCTCGCGCTGACCTGCTGCAGATGAAGCTGCCATAAAATTTACTGATTTCTGGTGGTCGAATATATCAAAAAAATGTGGATTTGTCAATTAAAAATATTTGTAAAACCTCACTTACAGGTGGAAAATAAACCTGGTTTCTGCCAGAAACCAGGTTTATACACCCGAGACTGAGGTTTTACAAAAAACAAAAAAAAACTCTTGACATTTCAATTTTTAAATATTATATTCATGTAAGAAAAATTTCATAAACAGAAATGATGAAATAAATATTACATCATTCAATGAAAGCACGCAAAGCGATTGAAACCTCTATTCTAAACCTGGTGCCGTCGCTGCCACCCAATCAGAAAAAAGTCGCGGACTTTTTTCTGGAGCAAATCGATCTTGTAGCACTGCTGCCGATCAAGGATGTGGCAAAGCAGGCTATGGTCAGCGAAGCATCCATCGTCCGGTTTGCCCAACTGCTGGGGTATAAGGGCTACAAGGAGCTTAAAGAAGAATTATCGACTACCCTGAAAAATCAAATTTCTCCGATTGAACATTACCAGTTAGCCATCACCGAAAAACAAAAAACTCCCGATATTTTCAAACTCGTTGCCCATAATGTCATCACCAATATCGACGATACCATCAAATCAATCGACTTCAAAACCTTTTCGAACGCGGTGGACGGTATCATTGCGGCACGGCAGATCAATTGCCTCGGTATCGAGCTATCCCATCATCTGTCACGGCTGATGACGTTTTTGCTGCGGCAATACAGTTACGATGCCCGTTACCTCTCGACTGATTTTTTGAAGTATAAAGAACAGATCTCGTATATGACGCCCAATGACCTGCTGATCGCATTCAGCTTTTCGCCCTACTCGCGGGAAACCGTTGAAGGCATTGCCTTTGCCAGGGAAAGAGGGATTCCCAGCATAGCATTCACGGATAAAAAAACATCGCCCATTCGGGAATATGCGACCTATTGTCTGCAAATCAAAACCGATAACATCATGTTCAGCAATTCGCTCGGCGCCGTGGTGACCGTGATCAACGCCATCATCATCGAGCTGAATTTTCGAGATAAAGAACGGACCCTCAATGCATTGAAGATTATTGAAGAAAATATAAAAGACGAAAGGTATTTTATTTCATGAAAGTGGATGACCAGAAACTGCTGGATTTATTTCTGCAATTGATAAAGATTGATAGCGTTTCGCTGCACGAGCGAGCCATGGCTGATTTTTTGATAGAGAAATTTAAGGGCTGGAATATTGAAGTGGCTGAGGATGATGCGGCTTCCAAAATTAAGGGAAACGCAGGCAACGTCATTATCAAATTAAATTCCAATTCAAATCATTCGAGTCCATTGGTGCTATTGGCGCATACGGATACCGTACGATCGACGGCAAATGTCAAGCCAATTATCAATAATGGCATAATTCGCTCCGATGGCTCGACGATTTTAGGGGCGGACAACCGCAGCGGCGTGGCGCTGATTTTATATGTGATTGCTGAAATTCTCGAGAAAAAATTGCGGCACCGCAGTCTGGAGATTGTTTTTACGGTGGCAGAGGAATTGGGAATGTATGGAGCGCTGGCATTGGATTTTGACAGGCTATCTGCCAGAGAAGGGTATATTTTTGACTGTTCAGCAAAGCCAGGAAGTTATGTCGGGGAAGCGCCGACAGCCTATGATTTCACGATCAACTGCAAGGGTCGTTCCGCGCATTCCGCGGTTTCGCCTGAAAAAGGAATTAACGCCGTTTCCATGGCATTGGAAATCATGAATCAATTTCCGGTTGGCAGGATTAATAAGAATACCGTGGCGAATATTGGCACCATTCACGGCGGATCTGCCGACAACGTGGTCCCCGATCAAGTAAATTTCACGGGAGAATTTCGTTCATTCAGTCCATCAGAAATCGAACGGATCAAAACTAACATCGAAACATCGTGTCGTTCGGCAGGAAAAAAATATGGCGGAACGTGTGAAGCCTCATTTAAGGTTGGTTTTGAAGGATATAAATTTGATTCTCAGATGCCGGTGATCAAGCATCTGCATCAGGCAATGCAGCAGATGAATCTCGTCCCCAATCCGATGGTCTATCCTGGTGGCAGCGATGTCAATGTGCTAAATGCCAATGGCATCAAAGCAGTGAATGTCGGCATTGGAGCGAGTAATCCTCATTCCAATGAAGAGCAGATTGCATTAGCCGATATGGTGAAAGGCGCGGAGTTGTTGATGCGATTAATCGAAGCGGAGGAAGCATGAGAAAATTTTCAATGATTTATTTTTGCCTGATCTTGTTTTTTCTGGGAAGCGGATTGTCAGCAACGGAGAAAGGACATCTGCTGATTATTGGCGGCGGCAGCCGACCACCTGAAGCATTGAAAGAATTTGTCGCTTTGAGCCATAACAAACCGATCCTGGTAATTACGTCTGCCAGTGGTGTGCCGCAGGAGTCTGGTCCTGCGATGGTCAATCAATTCAAAAAAGCGAGCGCTGCCGATGTGGCATGGCTGCATATCGACAGTCCCGATATGGCCAATGCCGACAGCGTAGTTCAAAAAATCGAATCCGCAGCAGGCATTTTCTTCACGGGCGGCGTCCAGGAGCGGCTGATGCAACGGCTGGCTGGAACACGAAGTGAAGCGGCCGTCAAAAAGCTATATTTTGAAAAAGCTGGCATCATCGGCGGCACCAGCGCCGGAGCGGCGGTGATGAGCGCCGTGATGATCACGGGCAATGAGTTGATCAATAAAGACACCACGGATGCTTTCATCGCCATCCAGGCAAAAAATATCGAAACGAAAACGGGATTCGGTTTTCTGGACAATGTCATTTTCGATCAGCATTTTGTTGTTCGCAAGCGCCACAATCGGCTCATCAGTCTGGTGCTGGAAAATCCGAAGCTGGTGGGCATCGGCATTGACGAGGATACAGCGATCCTGATTTATCCAAACAATAAATTTCGAGTCTATGGCACAGGCTCGGTCATCGTCTTTGATGCACGGAAATCGAAAGCGATTCAGGTCAACAACAATGGATTGATTGGGGGAAGAAAGATGAAAATGGATGTGCTGGTTGAAGGGGATGAATTTTATTTAAAGCTATAAATTCAAAAATTATCATATCAATGAAGTTAATCCGTCAGGATTTTATTTAACAGTACTGAAGATAAACCTTACGCCTTAACTCCATTAGTTTTTAATTCGCGCAATTCGGAGAATCTTCCTTCGGTAGATTTTTACTTTAAAATGATTCGCCAAA
>JALOPY010000387.1 GCA_025453735.1 bacterium
CGGCTAACGCCTTCCTTTTCCTCCTCGACTGGCAGGCTTTCTAATGAAATATCATCGGTCTTCATTTTTCTTTCGCTAACTCCAATTCTCCATTTTTTAAAAAATACTTGACCATTTTTACCTGCGTTTTCATTCCGGGATGTGAGTTAAATTCAACTTCATCCATCAATGCTTTCATTAAATAAATGCCCAATCCGCCAACTCGCATTTCAGCCAGGTATTCTTTCACATCGGTCTGCGGCATTTTCGTGAAATCAAAACCTTTGCCATGATCAGTAACCACAATCGACATCTTTTTATAGTCAATTTCAATAACCAGATCGATCGGTTGTAGCTGGTTTTTGCTGTAAGCATGCTTAATAACGTTCGCGCACGCTTCATCAACCGCCAATTCGATTTTGCTGACATCATCCGGATTGAATCCAACCTTTTCCGCTACTGTTGAAATAATCATCCGAATCAGCTCAAGATTATCCGTTATGCTCGGGATCTTTAATTGATACTTCATTTTATCCTTAGACACTGTATTCTCCAATGTTATGTTTTCCTGGTTTAGCTATTAAATTTTGTTATTGCCTGTTGTTCATCTTCCATAATATCATACAGCATGGGAAATCCTAACAGGTCAAACACACGGAAAATTTTTGGATTCATGTTCGTCAATTTAATATCACCCTGATTATTTCGGATATTCTCAATGAATCCCATGAATACACCTAAACCAGCGCTGCTGATGTAAATAAGGTCTTTAAAATTAACCACGATCCGAAATTGTCCCTGGTCAATCAACGACTGCAACCCATTTTCTAACATCGGCGCTGTGTGAGCATCCAGGTAGCCTTTTATATTAAGAACAACGACATTTCCATCGTGTTTCTTTGTCACCTCAAATGATTCCATATTGCAACTCCTGTTGATTATGATTAACTATGGTCAAAGTCTGGTATTATCTATCTAAACAAAAAATTATAAAAAATATACAGAATTTAAACGAAATAAGCAATCAAAAAATCTCTCGAATCTTAATTACCATCATTGTCAGATCATCATGCCGTGCCTGGTTGCCGACAAATTTCTCGATATGTTTCAGAATTTGATTTTTTATTTCAAGCGAGGTTGACTGGTGATTCTCACTCACGATGTCACAAAGTCTTTGCTCTTCAAATTCTTCCTGGCGATTGTTGCGCGCCTCATTGACGCCGTCAGTGTAAAATAGAAAAATATCGCCAGACTTCAACTCAATCTTTTCCTCGATCAAAGTCTTTTCAAACCTTTTGCCGGGATCCAGTCCCAGCGCCAGTCCCGGCGGCTCGATCAGGGAAACTTGTTTTTCCTGGTCATTCCAATAAAGCACAGGACAATGCCCGCCGCGACAAAAATGAAAGCGCTGTTGTTTTAGATCGAATATCCCGTAGATGACACTCACAAAAGTCTTGCTGTCAAAATTTTCATAAAGTATCTTATTGGCGTGAATCAGCAATTCGCGTGGTGACTCGTAAATATGGCTCAGCGATTCGAGCACACCTTTCACCTCAGCCATATAAAACGCCGCCTCTGGTCCTTTGCCCGAAACATCTCCGATCACAATCCCAAATTGATTTTTATCAAATTCAAAAAAATCATAATAATCACCGCCGACCTCATTCGCTGTCACGCAGCTTGCTGCAATATCAATATTCCGATATTGCGGCATTGTTCGCGGCAGCAGTTTCATTTGTGCTTCATGAGCAATTTTCAACTCCTGCTCATATTTTTCTTGCTCAAGGGTTTTCTGTACCAGGTGGGCATTCTCAATGGCGATCGTGACATTATTGGCAAATGCAGTCATCAGCACGTTGTCATCTGGCAAAAAACCAAACTCGACATTTTTCACCGCAAATAGCAGCCCAATCACCTTCGCTCCGGATACTAGTGGAATGCCCAATAATGAACCTGAGATTCGCCTCCAATAATCCAGCATCGATGTCAATTTGTGCTTCGATATCTGATCGATTGTCAATGCTTCTTTATGGCTGATAATCCAATCGGTTAACTCATTCGATGTAATCGTTGAGAGATAGGTCAGCAGTTTGGCAGGAACATTTTTCTGACCGACGAGATCGTATTCGTTGGAATTGGGACGCTTTAAAATCAACCAGCCAAAATTAGCGCCAGTTACTTCGATGGTTCGTTTCAGAATAATCTGTGATAGTTGTTCGATATCAAAAACACCTAAAATGATATTCGACAATTGATGCAGCGATGAAATCTCCTTGACTTTGCGATCATAAACGGCTGCGGTTGGCAAATGAAGCAGAACCACGATTAGAGAGAAAGACAGATAGACCAAGATCAATAACAGACACGACCAGGCAAAATTACCAATCGCAGAGCTATAGTGATAAAGCGTAACCAGCTTTTTTCCTTTGTCATCTGCTATAACAAACAATCCTATTATCAACAATCCAATGATAACTACGTTGAAAAGGAAAGTTTTTATCTTCTGTCTTTTATTCAATACCTTCACCCACTGCACTCGAAATGAATTCAGCACAATGAGATAAACCAGAAGCATCGAAAAAATTAAAGAAACAGTTGATAGCCATTTTGGTAACTTTGAAATTGAAGTTTCGGGTCCAGTGAAATTCAAATTGAAACCAGGAAAGTCCTGCCTGGCAAAAAAGCTAAAAATAATTATCGCGATCATAAGCAGATAGAAATTTCTGCCAGTGCTTTTCTTGCGATGAACAAAAATCAGATCACGGAGAGCAGTTATCGCCAACAGAATTCCGATAATCGTCAACCAGGCTATTATCGTTTGCGAGAGAAAACTTTGAATCGAATGATACAATGTTTCCTGGCTTCGAAACAAAAAATTCATTAAAAGGACAGAAAAGACCGACTCGATCAATAGCTTGAGTTTGTCATAGACCGCGATATGTTGGTGAAATTTTTGCATCAAAGGAATGAGCGCGATAATCGCAAGGATGAGGATTAGATTTCTTATTTCCTGGATTGGCTCAAAAATATTAAACAATGTGGCAATGTCAATTACCAGAACAAGAGTGATTAAAATTATCGGAAGCAGCCAATAACGGGATATGTTTTTAATGCTATTCATTTTTATGTACAGGTTATCAGGTTCATCGTTCCAGATTCCCGGCGAATAATCTTGCGTTCAGTCGGCATCCTGCTTTTATTTCTCTTAAATTTTGAACTGGGAACTTTGGAACTATGAACCTGAGTCGTTACAAAAAGCTACAGGACCTTCACCACGAGCATGGTCATATCATCATGCTGGGGAGCATTTCCCACAAAATTGATAATTTCGGCTTTGATGTGATTGATAATGTGCTCGGCTGATGGCATTGAATTTTTTTTCAATATATTTTGCAGCCGATCTTCGCCAAATTCCTCCTTGCGATTATTCATCGCTTCGGAAAAGCCATCGGTATAAAAGACGAAAATATCACTGGTGTGGATTCCAATTTTATATTCTTCTACGATTCGCTCAAAAATAGTTCCTTTTTCCAATCCCAAAGCCAAGCCTTTGGGACAAAGAACATCGACGTTCTCATCCAATCCTTTCTGAATGATCAATGGATTATGCCCGGCTCGTGCAAATGTAAATGTTCTCGCATTAAGATCGAAAATTCCGTAAATCATGCTGATGAAAGTACCCCGCTCCACGTTCTCATAAAACAGCTCATTCAAATTAATCATTATCTCCCGCGGGGACAGGCCGGATTTAACCTGGGATTTGAGAAAACCTTTCGTCAGTGTCATGTGAAACGCGGCTGAAATGCCTTTGCCGGATACATCGCCAATAACGACACCCAGGCGGTGATCGTCCAATTCGATAAAATCATAATAATCACCTCCAACTTCCATCGCCGGAATGCAGATGCTAGCGAGATCGATCCCTTTTAATTTTGGTTTTTCTCGGGGTAAAAAGCTGAATTGCACACGGCGAGCAATTTCAAATTCTCGCAGCATGCGTTCACGTTCTTCCCTGCGAATGATGTATGACGGAACATAGCTTTGAATATCCCGAATATCGACCTTT
>JALOPY010000388.1 GCA_025453735.1 bacterium
GCGTATGACGCAGCGCTGATTCTTCAATCCGTGGTTGGACTGATTCAATTGGATAGCCTGCGCCAGCTCATTGCTGATGCAACACAAAACTTGACAGTCACTGCTTATGATGCCTCCCGGATTGCCCGATATGCAGTGGGACTAAGAGATAGCAGTTCCTGCCTCGGTGAATGGCATTTTAATCCGTCGCAAAGAAACTATTCTGCTATTGGAAAAAATTATATTGATCAGAATTTCACGGCTTTTCTTCTGGGTGATGTTGATGGAAGCTGGCGCTATCCCGACTCTGTGTCAGTTCTCAGGAAGGTTGATTTTCCAATTGTGAAAAAAGAAGGAGACCGATATTCCATCCCAATCGAAATCGCTCCGAATAAAAATTTGATTTCGTTGGAATTGATGCTTCGCTATGCGACAGACCAGATTGAATATGTTGACATCGAGCAATCTGAATTGACCAGAGGTTTCCAAATCATCACAAATGTTCAGCAAGGGAAGTTGAATTTAGCATTATTTGGCGCACAACCATTGATTGAAGGTGGCGCGCTTTTCAATCTTGTTTTTCAGGCGACAGATAATTTCTTGAATTCTAAAGAAATTATTATCGATAAATTTCAGATCAATAATGAGCCCTCCGCGGGAGGACTGATTTTGCTCGAAAATGAAATTCAGCATCAAGCGCCAGCTTTATTCCAGCTCAATCAAAATTACCCGAATCCGTTTAATAATCGCACCACGATCACTCTATCTGTGAAAGATTTCGCCCATGTAAAGTTAGCGATCTACAACCTCAGCGGCGATCTGGTCAAAGTGCTGGTTGACCAAGATTTGCCAGCAGACAATTATCAATTCAATTGGGATGGAACCGATGATCGTGAGAACCGGGTAACTTCAGGAGTGTATCTTTGTCGGGCAGTACAGCAGAATGAAATGCAATCTGTAAAATTAATATATATCAAATAATGAGGTGGGCAGCATGCGGCGGACAGCAATTGTATCATTGATTTATTTCCTCATATTTTTTGTGACTTCAGCCTTCGCTGATGTCAACGTTAGTCTTCCAGATATGACAGGTTTCGCAAAGGACACGGTGAACATTCCGGTCATAGTATCAGATTTAACTGGTTTGGGAGTTTATTCCTATGAATATAAATTGAATATTGACTCAAAAGTTGTTCATTTCATCGGAGTGGACTCAGCCAAAACATTGACCGAAGCATGGGGCGCCACCTGGATCAATGTCAACAATCCCGGACAGATTCTGATTGGAAATTACGGCGTCAATCCACTAAAAAATTCCGGAGTGCTGATATTTCTTCGTTTTACGATTATCGGTCAGGTTGGTGATTCGACGCGACTTGCTTTTCAGGATTTTCAATTTAATGCGGGAAACCCCATCGCCAAGATCGTTAATGGATCACTCAAAATTGTTCCGAATCCCATCTCCGTCTCGTTCAGAACGAATCTGAGCTACCCTGTAAAAATTCTGATTGATAATTTTGAAAAGGCGTTGCCATTTGACACGACATGGTTTGCTGGCGAACCGCATTTGATCGGAACGATTACGCCGCAATATCAGACCGATCAAATTCGCGTCATTTATAAAAATTGGAGCGATGGAAAAGATACGACGCATATCGTGAATCCGGTTTCTGATACGACTTTTACGGTAACCATGCGCACCCAATATCGCTTAACCATTAAATCAGAATATGGTCATATCAGAGGAAACGGCTGGTATAGCCATGGAGCGATGGTTGAATTTTCAGCAGATTCCCTGATATTTCAGGGTGATACAACCCGGTTTGTTTTCAAAATGTGGCAGGGAATTGGTCAAAATTCATACACGGGAACGCAACGAACCTCCAAAATCATGATGACGAATCCTGTCACGGAGACTGCCCAATGGGGTGTGCAACACATGCTTCACATTCAATCCAGTTATGGCAATCCGGTCGGGACTGGCTGGCACGATCGCGGCGATACGATCATGATCGCTATTGACTCATTGGTTGTTCCAGTTGAAGGAACCCGGCATCGCTTTAATTCCTGGTCCGGGAAAGGAAATGGAAGCTATTCAGGTAAAAAATTAGCGCCGCAAGTGATCATTCTTGCCCCGATTATTGAAAATGTGTTGTGGAATACTGAACATTATTTATGGATTCAAGCTAAGCCGGAAGGATTAATACCAACCGACAAATCAGGCTGGTACGGAAAGAATTCAATGGCAGTCACCAATAAAGCCGATGAATCTGCCAAAACCGCAAATTATATTTATAAATTCCAGAATTGGATAGTCGATGCAATAGTTGTCAATTCCAATCCAGTCCAAATTTTAATGGACACTTTGCATGCGGCACTTGCAAATTATAAAATCGATAGCGTTTTTGTTAAAATCGAAACCAATATCGAAAAACAAACCTCGATATATGTCGATGGCGCACGACAACACGTTCCGTATCAAAAATTCTGGAGGTATCAATCAAAGCATATGGTCGGTATCGATACGCTGCAATTTGCAGAGGATTTTAAAACCCGATTTCGATTTATTAATTGGAGCGATAACGGACTCCCAACGCACACGGTAACGGCTGATAGCGCGCTGATGTTGAAAGCTTTTTTGACGTCTCAATATTTTCTATCAGTCGAAACCTATCCGGCTGGCTTGCTTGCGTTTGCTGAAAAAGGATGGTATAATGAATTTAGTGCTGTTCGCTCTTCCCGGGCGCCGGAATTTATCATTTCAGGAAAAGATACTTTTGATTTTAAAGGCTGGAGTCTGAATGCCAAACCCGTTCCAGGTAATCCAATTGAAATTTTAATGGATTCACCGCATTCTGCAATTGCATTGTACAAAGATCTCTATTTCATAAAAGGACGAATTACTGATTCAAAAGGGAATCGCATTCCCGAAGTCAGGACTATTCTATCTGGAGCAATTCAGGATACTTTTGAGATTTCCAGTGATGGTGAATATTATTTTAATTTTTTGCTTCCGGGAAATTATACCCTGATGCCAGAGAAAGATGGATTTCGATTTGAACCGCCGTTTCGGCAATATCCCTTATTAGATGGGAGTTTGGGAGAGGAAAATTTTATTGGCGCTGATCTGATCGAACCACAAATAAAGCTAATCTATCCCAATGGCGGGCAAGGCTTTGTAGGTGGGAGCACGGACTCCGTGGCGTGGCAGGCTGAAGACAATATGGGGATTGATTCGATCAAAATCAATTTTTCATCGGATGGAATTTCGTGGAAGAAAATCGCTGCGGTCCATCCTGGCAGCCAAACAAAATATCTGTGGGCAGTTCCGAATATTGCCAGCTCAAAATGTAAAATTCGAGTTTCTGCATTCGACTATGATGGGAACGAAGCGTTCGATGAGAGCGACTCTTTCTTCACAATTAAAGCAAGCTCCGGCATTCTGGATGAAACCAGTGAAGGCATGCCTGGCATATTTGAAGTCCAGCAGAATTATCCCAATCCATTCAATAGCTTCACTGCTTTTTCGATTCTGCTACCCGAAGCAAGTGAAGTGACAGTTCGGATTTTCAATGTTGTCGGTCAGGAGATTGCCACACTCTTCGATGGGAAGCTTAACGCAGGCAGCCATAGCATGATGTGGGATGGCAAAGACAATGCCGGGAACCTGGTAACTTCTGGCGTATATTTCTACCAGACTAAGATATCCAGGCAAGTTGTCACACGCAAGCTCCTTTATCTCCGGTGAGAGAATTACGCCTCAGAATTCTTGTGAAGATACGCCATTTTTTTAGGAGCAATGAGCAATTCAATTACAATGAGCAACGGCGCAAACGGAATTGCTGCGGAGTTTTGTAATCGCCAGATAATCGCGCCTAAAAAATCTCCGAGAGGCTCAGGTTACTCCCCTGTACCCGCAGGGTGGTTGTTCCTGGTAAGCTTTTTCTTGCAGTTTTTTTTCATATTTCAAAAAATATATTCAAAGGTAAAACCTCGGTCTCGGGTGTATAAACCTGGTTGCTGGCAGAAACCAGGTTTATATTTCACCTGTACATGA
>JALOPY010000389.1 GCA_025453735.1 bacterium
TGCGCGGATAATAACCAAATGAAAATCCGCGAAGATCAGTGTAATCCGCGTCATCCGCGTTCCATTTTCTTTTTATCTATTTTCAAGAATTTTCACCAGTGCTTCCTGTGCTTTTGGCGTGCCAATTTGCCCCAATGCTGTTACCGCATCTTTGCGTATTTTTATACTGGGATCGTTTTTGATCACATCGACCAGAATTGCCACCGCTTCATCACTTTCTGAGTTGCCCAATACATGGATAGCGGTGCGACGCAGGTCTTCGTCTTTTTCATTTTTCAAAACCTTTTTAAGGATTTCAATTCCTTCAGATGAGCGATTATCAGCAAGCCTGTGAAGGGCGGCTTTTTTAACCTCAGCAAATTTTGATTGCTCTAAAATTTTTAGCATCAAAACATAATCGCCTTTGCCGAGAATATTCGCCAGTGAATAGGTAGCTGTTTTTGCCAGGTTTTCGTTTTTATCATCAAGGGCAATCTTCAACAGAATATCTTTGGCCGATCGATCGCCGTGATTGCCAATCGCATACAAAGCTGCTTCTCGTGTCTTTTCATCTTTGCCCGATACGACAACTTCTTGCAGTATTTTTAATGCCTCGTTGTCATGGGTATTGGCAATGGCATAAACGGCGGCAGTACTCAATTTTGGATCATCGCTCTTGAATGCCACATCACGCAAAATCGAAAGGGCGCCAACATCGCCACGATTTCCCAGCGCATAAAGCGCTGCCGTTCTGGCTTCGGAAACGACTGCCTTTTGCAGGATCATTTTCAACGCTTCGGTGGCTTCTTTGCTCGACATATTGCCGATGGAATACGTGGCTGCCTTTGCCACCGATTCATCTTTATCGCTGATCGCCAGGTCCCGAATGAACGGAATGATGTCCTGAATATCGGTATTGCCCAGGGCATAAAGGGCGCTTTCTCGAACCTTGCTATTTGTTTCGGAACGAATGATTTTTTGTGAAATCTCGACCAATTTAGAGATCACTTCTGGCGAATCGTAATTGGCAAGCGCATACACGATCTTGCTACGAATGCTTTCGTTCGTAGTGCGATCGTACATGGCAATGGTCGCCTTCAACGCCCGCTCATCCCCAATTTGTTGCAGGGCATACAACGCCGCCAGACTGATCTCCTCATCATCACTTTTTTGCATCGATTCGACAATTGCTTTATATTCAGCTTTTCCCGATTTGACCAGCCTCTGTCCAATCCGAATCAAGTTGGCTTTGGCATCGTCGGCCCATTTGCTACCAGAATGCTCTTCGATAAAATCCTGGTAACACTCGAACACCTGCTCCAGGTTTTCACCCTTCTGTTCCCTGGCATAGCATTGCCAATATTGGGCATCATCCACCCAGCCGCTTTCTGGATACTTTTGAACAAATTTATCAAAAGCGTTAATCGCATTCTCCCACTTTTGATCGAGGATAAAATTGTAGGCTGCTTTATAAGCCTTAGCATCCTCATCCTGCTCGCCCCGCATAGCTGCCGATCTCACAAATGAGGTGAACAGCAGCAGTACGATAATTGTGATTTGAAAAATTTTCTTGCTCATTTTTTGCTCCTTGGAAAATACAAATCATGTTTAGGAGAGTTTTGGAGTTAGGGAGTACTGGAGTCATGTTTCTCCAATATTCCAACACTCCAGCACTCCATTACTCCTATTTAACTTTCAATAAAACGATGAATCAAATTTTCGCTTTATCATCGCCAACTTGCTTCGAACTCCCACCCTCCTGCATCTTTTCCAGATTGATTTTCAACAGAATCCCCCGCCGATCCACGCTGCTTTTCACCAGCTCGATGCCTGCCAGATCATGTTCGGATTCGAGATTGGCAATTTGCAACAGAGTAATTTTCAAATCTTCTATCAGCTCCCGAAGCTGGCGCTGAGCAGGATCATTCAATTCCTCTTTGAGCGAGCTTGCCTCCTGAATCAGCTCCCGTGAAATCTGCTTTTGATAAGGCATATCCAGGGCATAGATATCTTCGCTGCCAGGATCAAAATTGATCAATCCTAACAGCAGAATTTTGGATCGCTCGATATATCGATCCGTTCGTTGTTGCAGCGAAACCTGCTCAACCGCTGTGTGGGGTACTTCTACGGTTTGAATGGTCTCGACAGGTTGGGAGCCAGGTCGCCCGAAATAGAGCTTGCCGATGAATACCCCAATCACAATCAGCGCCACAGCGGTTGCGATTCGATAGGCCCAGTTGGGCTGAAAAGTAATGCTTTGCCAAAAACGCTGCCACCACGCCATAATTCCTGGAGCAGATTTTTCGTCTGATTCCATTCGATCAGCCAGCTTATCCCAATAGCTATTCCAGAAAAATGCATCAGGTTCAGTCCGACTGCGCTGGCTCATAACGCCCAGTGTTGCGTTAATTTTTTGATATTCCGCTGCACATTTTGGGCATGATCTTAAATGAGCCTCAAACCAGTTTTTGTGTTCCTGATTCAACTCATTACCAAGCGCTTCAACAAACATGGAGCGACATTTTCGGCAGTTATTCATTGCGTATCTCCAATTTATTTAGTATGGAGTGAATCGCCTTTATGCGATTCACGTGCAATGCATAAAGGCATTGCACTCCCATTGGAATTCTTCGATTCAAAATTTTAATCGTACATCATTTTTTTTATCGCCAGAAATTTGATCAAACCCCCAAATTCCGCATCCCTCATCCCAGATCCCCAATCCCCTATTCCATAATCTCTTTCTTATAAAAAGCCAATTCTTTCTGAAGCCGCTGAATCGCCCGAAACAGCATACTTTTCACTGTTCCTTCGGTGATTTTCAAAACCTGAGCGATTTCTTTCAATGGCAAATCATTGTAATGTCTCAGGACGAACACTGACCGTTCCCTGGGCGTCAACTGCTGCAAGGCATGGTCGATGTGCTGCTGCATCAATCCAGCTTCGGCGCTGCGTTCGGGATTGTGACTTGATTCTCCCTCGCTGAAATATTGAGAAGAATTGTCGCCATCAAAATCTTCCTGCAACGTCATGGCTGCCACCGACTTCTTGCGCCGCTGACTGATACAGGTATTTACGGTAATGCGGTAAAGCCAGGAGTTGAATTTCGCATCGCCCCGAAAATTCTTCAGCGACCGATATGCCTTGATAAACACTTCCTGCGACAAATCCTCCGCATCATGGTGATTACCAGTCAGATCGAGGGAAAGGTAATAGATTTTCTTTTTGTATTGCTCAACCAGTTCACGAAACGCATTCATTTCGCCATTGCGTGCACGCTGAACCAGCACCTGCTCATCATTCACTTTTTCGGGCTCCCTTGTTTCGTTCTATAAGACGAGGGTTGTGGGGAAAAGGTTTGCGGAAAAAAATAACGTTTGCTAGATAAATAAGCTTTGAAAAAAATTATTAGTTGACATTTAAATTAAAATGAGTTATTTTTAATAGTGTGATTTATAATTTTGAATAGCATCAAAGCAGGAGATAGTAAATGAGTACACCGAGAGTCATCCTGGAGCAAGCGCTAAAACTAAGACCAGTCGATAGATATTTCATCATTGAAGGGCTTTTAAAAAGTCTTGATGAGCCAAATAAAACGATTGATGAAATTTGGGCACTCGAAGCAGAAAAGAGATTACAGGCTTTTAAAGAAGGTCGATTGAAAACTTTGACCTATGATGAAGTGTTTGAAAACTAAGAAGCAGACATTATGGAGCTAAAAATTTCCAATTTTGCTCAGAAAGAATTAGAAGATTCGATATTCTTTTATGAGTTAGAGCAAAGAGGATTAGGTCGAAGATTTAAGGATGAAGTGCGCCATGCAATTGATCGAATCGTAAAATCGCCGAAAGCCTGGCCTGTTGAAAGAGGCGAAGTGCGAAAATGTTTTGTACATAAATTCCCTTATAAAGTTTTGTACTCAGTACAAAAGGATGACATCGTCGTGCTGGCCATAGCACATCAGCATCGAAAACCAGATTATTGGATAGATCAGATTTAAGATCCGTTCTTATTCAACGCAAGCAAAAGAATTGCGCTTCCTGAAAATTTATCTTGCAATCTAAATTATTTTCAAAGCCAAAGCTTCACCCCCAAATTTACCCTCCTCCCAATATCAAACGCGCTGGGATCGCCCAGCTCCCCGCCGATGCTTCCGTCCGAGGCAATCCACAGCACATTATATTTGTCAAACAAGTTTCGTACATCCAGGTAGGTCTGGAGAGTTAAATTTTGCGTCAGATTCCAATTCTTGAAATTTTTACATCGATGTACGTAACTGTTCGCATCTGGGCGTTGCAATGATTAAAGTTGCTCACTACAGGAATTTACTGATACGAATCAAATTGTATGATTTTTATCATGTTGATGGAGAATATATCTAACATCAACTTATTTCTTTCATTTTTTCCTTAAACGTATTAAAAGCTTTTTGATCAAATAGACAGAATGCGACTTTTTCTAAATCCGTCTCGCCGCCTAAATAATGAATCGTCTCATTGAGCATAATCTCAGCACAACGATCCAGCGGATAGCCGAAAATTCCGGTGCTGATGGCGGGAAAGGCAATGGATTTCAATTTATTTTCATCAGCGACTTTCAGGCTATTGATCGTGGCATTTTTCAGCTTATTATCTTCATCGCCTTCGCCCATCATGGGACCGACAGCATGAATGACATGCTTCGCTTTTAAATTTCCGCCAGTGGTGATCACCGCGCCGCCGACAAACGTGCCGCCAATTTTATTGCACTCTTCCTGAATCGCAGGTCCGCCTTTGCGCCGAATTGCTCCAGCGACTCCTCCGCCGAGAATTAATTGGTCATTA
>JALOPY010000390.1 GCA_025453735.1 bacterium
AACAATTTGCGGAAGCTGTCGCAACAGCGGCTGAATTTCCAGTCCGAAGCCCTGGTTTTTCACGATGGTATTATGGCGAACCGTGGCAGTCGAGCCTCGCATCTCAATGGCTGCCGCGCAATAGATTGAAAAATTATTGATGAAAACATTATTTTCGATCAGCGGGGAAAATCCAGCGACATTCTTTTTGGTTTCAAAACCATCGATGAAAACCGCGCCGGCCCAGGAATCCACATTATTCTGGATAAGATTATTTCGGATTTTCACATCATTATTGTACGCGAGAATCGCAGCGCCCTTTCCCTCGCCAGCCGACCAATCCCTGCCATTTTGAATCACAAAGCCATCGATGACCGTGCGATGTTCGCACTCAAAACATCGTCCTCGCTTTTCGCCATCAATGATAGTGGGATGACTCCAGCTATCTATCCTTTCCGCCCGAATGGTTTCATCTCCGGCAAAGCCGCCATAAAGTTGAATTCCTGATGGCACGTGAAGATTATGTTCATAATATATTCCTTCAGCTACCCAGATTTCCACAATTTCATTAAGCGTCAACTTTCCCGCAGAGGCGATGGCATCTTGAATTCGGGTGAAGGCGTCCTCCCAGGATTTTCCGTTTTTTGCCCCGGATGCAATTGACGCAACATAGAGACGACGTGGCGCGCCCTGTGGCAATGAAATTTTTAGCGATACATGTTGCGCATCATTTTCCGATTGAATCGAGATCGTCCCACTGTGCGATCCTGGCGGCAATTTTTTTCGTGCGACCGAAACATTGATGAATGCTGTGTCGGCAATATTCAGAATCCCGCTGGCTGGGTAAATTCTCTCGACCCAGGCAGGAACCTGATTCATGTCGATGGACCAATTCAAATTTTTGCCGCCAGCATTCGCAATGATGCAGGGCAGATGGCGAAGGTGATCTTTGAAATCGAGCGTCCCAGTCTGGAGCGATAATTTTGCTGAGCCCGCGACAATCATCGAAACGGGAATTTTCTTTTCAAAATCAGTCGCCGCAATCGTGAGGCTATCATGGTAGATGTTGGGCAGGTCGTCTCTCTTAATTTTCCAATCTGATTTGCTGATGCCCAAATTTGTGATGCTGATGGGCAATGAATTTATGGCTGAACCAAAATTTAAATTCTCCGGCTCGATTTTCAACAATGACGGCTGCTCTGCAAGCTGAATGACTTCGACTGCTGATAATTTCGTATCATCAACTTTGTTTTCAAATGCAATATCGATGCGTCGATCCGTAATTGGAATTCCTAAATCCTTTGTATTAAAGACCAATCGCAGCGCGGCATTTTTTCCAACCCGATCAAAAATATCCAGGTTTTGCAGCACCGGTACGCCCTCGATTTTAAGATCCATCAATCTGGCGCCCGGTCGATCATAATAAATTTCAGCAAAATGCAGGATAATTTCATAATGACCATTGGGCACATCGACGCGATAGCCATAAAGCTTGTATCGTTCAGATTGATAAATGTGAGCATTGTTCGTTCCTGAAATCGCTTCGTTAGACGTAAATGTTGCGCTGAGTCCCAGGTAGCCATATCCCTCGCGATAAATTTTATCGGGGAGCCACTCTCTGCCCTGGCTGTCGATCCATTGATCGCCTCCCACATTGATTCGGCATTCGAATGGTCTGCCGCCAGGATTTTGCGCGTAAGCGAGATGTGAAGCTATCATGAATATTTGTAGCAGAAGGGGCGCACAAAGACATTTCAATTTCATTCGGAAATCACTCCTCTTTGATGAAAATTTTGTTTGCTGAATATTTCCAAAAGCTTGCTGTACATTATATACATACATGGCGTCGATCTTAGCAAATTTTCAAATAAATTTTATTGACATTTAATATATTTTCGCCTATATTAAGGCAATAAAAATTTGCAAGTTAAAGAGTTCCCTAAAATTTTATGGCTTATGTACGATCCGTATCCATACCAAATCAGCAAGATAAAAATCTCGATACTCATTCTATCCATCATTATTCTGTCCCTGATTTTTCTGGCGCTGCAATCGTACCCTGATTTATTTTCGATTTCAGGTGAATTAATTTACACGCTTAGCTTCCTAAAATATTCTCTTGTGATTGCGCTCTTCTTATTTAGCTGGAAAACTTATTCCTTACTATTCTCCAGGGAGTATCTTTTTCTTTCAGGTGGAATTATCGCATTTTTGCTCATCCAGATATTTTTCGATTTTTATATTGCTCTGGCATTCAAAAACACCAGCCTCACATTGGCTCAATCTTTGTTTTTACAAATATCCGATTTCATTTTTTTTCTATTTCTGAGTCTGGCTGCTTTTTATAGCGGAAAAATTCTTCCTCCCCAAAAACGAAAACCTCATGTTTACCGAAATATTTTATTCACATTCATGGCAAGTATAATTTGCTCATTGGGGGGCTATTTCTTTTTAGCCTTTTCTGCTATCCAGCCGGAGCTTCAAACCCTGACGCTCAATTCAATGCGATTGCTGAATGGCATTTTGCTCATCATTATTGGCATCACATATAGCCGCCTTTACCTGAAAAGCCGTCACAATATTTATTTCTGGTTTTTGATGTCCACTTTATTCTTTAGTTTTGCCATCATCTATTCATTTCCCCATCACACGGCAGGAGATATTTGGGAGAGTAGCTCCATTGTGCTTCGCCTGATTGGTTTCGGACTGCTGATCTGGACGCCCTTTTTGGAACACACCCGATTTATGGAAGCCGAAATCAAGCTGCGCAAGTCATTAGAAAAATCATTGTTTCAAAGCGAACAAGATCGCAAGACCTACAGCAGCCTGGTCAATACCGTCGATGTGGGAATTTGCACGTTTGATGAAAAGGGCAAGCTAGTTTTTGTGAATGAAAGACTGGCGCACTTATTAGGCTTTCAGCAAGCGCAGTTGATCGAGCGAAATGTGAATGAGCTATTTGACACGATCAATCTTGAAAAATTTGGATTGGAGCTGGAAAAATGGCGGACCGGCGTGGGCAGTCAATTTGAAATCGAAATGCTGACCCGAAAGAATCAGCGTATTCCTGTTACGATTAGCGCAGTGCCAGTGTTTGATCTGAGAGAAAAATTTACTGGTAGCCGTCTGGTCATTTTTGAGATCAGCGCCTGGAAAGATCTGGAACGAAAATTACGGGATTATTCTGCCGATCTAAAAAAGACCGTAGAGAGTCGCACCGCAGAATTGGAGCAGCGAACTGAGCAATTGAAGCAGGCGAAAATATACTATGAAACGCTGATTTCCGGAATGCTCGATATTCTTCTGGTGATTGATAAAAAAGGGAATTGTACGTTTATCAATAATTATGGCAAAAAGCTGTTGGGCTATTCGGCGGATGAATTGAAAAGCTCCCGGCTGCCTGACTTTTTCACCGATCTGGATCGACTGCGAAAAAGCTATGGCGATGCGATGAAAGTCGAGCTGCGCGATTATGAAGCCGATGTGAAAACCAAAGAGGGACAACGAATTTTATGTAGCTGGAATGTCCGCTACCTGTTCGATCACAACAACCAGAATATCGGCGCGATGTGCGTGGGGAGAGACATCACCGAATTGAAAGCGATGCAACAGAAACTGGAGAAACATTCCCAAAACCTGGAACAATTGGTTGACGAACGAACCACTGAGCTCAATGTCCGACTTGAGCAGCTTTCGAAGATACTCAAGATCGGGGAAGAGATGACGCTGGACATCGACATCGGAACAATTCTGACCAACATCTGTCAGGCGATAAAAAATATGGGCTGGCGGGTGGTGATTCTATCGCTAAAAAATCAGAAGCTGACATCGACCCGAATCGTCGCTTATGCGGGGATCGCCAAAACTCGAATCAGGAGCTTTGTTAATGAGCGCAATCATTTATTTCAAAACGCATTCAACTACCTGCGCGATGAATTTCGAATCAGCCATTCCTATCTCATTCGACATGCGAAATCTGGCATTCCTATCGATAAGCTGGAATCGATTCCGCAAGGCGCGTGGCAGCCAGGCGAGGCGGTGATCATTCCGATCCGAATCAAAGAAAAAATTTTGGGATTTGTCACGATTTTTGAGCCGACAGACAAGCAATATCCCAACGAGCAGCATGTTCAGATTTTGGAGATTTTTGTTCATAAAGCCGCCGTAGCCATTGAAAACCGAAGGCTGATCGAAGAAAAAACTGCACGGGCTCGAGAGATCGCTCAATCCAACAAAGCCAAATCCGAATATTTCACACGGATGTCCCATGAATTGCGCACGCCGCTGAATTCAATTATCACGCTTACTGGCGTTCTGTTGCAAAAAATGCCCGGCGAACTGAACGCCGAACAGGTGAAGCAGATTCAAATCATCAAGCAGAATGGAGAGAATTTGCTCAAGCTGATCAACAACATTCTCGATATGTCGAAAATCGAAGCTGGCCGGATGGAGCCAAATTTCAGCTATTTCTCTTTATCGCAGGCAATTCAGGCGAACGTCGAAGCTATTCGCCCGCTTTGCCAGCGCAAGAATTTGAAATTAGTTCTAAAGCTGGATAAAAAACTGCCAGAATACATTTTCAGCGATCAGGAGAAAATCAGCCAGGTGATGACCAATATTCTGGGAAATGCCATCAAGTTCACTGAGCGAGGCAAAATTGTGGTTGCGGCAAAGCCAATGTCGCGAGACAAGCAGATTCTCTTTTCGATTTCAGATACCGGAATCGGCATGGATTCGGACGAAATTTCCAGGATTTTTCAATCCTATCAGCAATTGGATCATCCTGATCGACGACGCTTTGAGGGAACTGGCCTGGGACTGGCGATTGCCAAGCAGATGTGGACGCTGCTGGGGGGAACGATTTCGGTCGAAAGCAAGAAAGGGAAGGGAACGAC
>JALOPY010000391.1 GCA_025453735.1 bacterium
CGACGGCGCCGACAAGATGAGCGGCATGCGCCAGGTAGCTGCCAACGAAACTTGGGGTGGCTCGTTCAACGCGGAAGTGCAAGCCATGATCATCGAAGGTTACTGGCACCCGGGTGAAACCCAGGCTCAGAAACCCGAAATAGCTCAATTCAACCGCTCCACATGGGTACCTGTCCCCGAAGAACGCCGCGGAGAGAAGGTGCAGGGTACCGGTGGACACTATGTTGTTTTCTTCAAAGAAGCCAAGAATGCCGAAGCTGGCTTCAAGTTCGCCGAGTTCCTCACTTCAGATGAGCTAAACGATAAGATCTTTAAGGAATTGGGTTGGCTGCCTGCGTACCAACCTTACCTTGACAAAGCGGACCCCAAAGCCTTCCCAGGGTTGGAGCGAATGAGAAGCTCTTTATTAATCAAGAAGGAAGAATATTTAAAAAGTAGCAGGGCGCGTGGCGCAAAGCGCACAGCAAATGCTATGCGCCATGCGCTTTGCGCTATGCTAAAATTTTTACACACTATTATTTTAATAAATCCAGAACATTTTATCTTGACTAAAATCTGAGGAGGCGAACTTGAACCTGACCTGGTTGGATTGGAGCATTGTAATCATGGTTCTGGCTTTTCTGGTGAGTTTCGTGATCATCAGCAAACGGTACATGCAGAGCGTGGCGGATTTTCTCTCGGCGGGACGTTCCGCTGGTCGGTATCTGGTGAGTGTGGGGCAATATATGGCAGGACTCGGCTCGATCACCATTGTGGCAAATTTCGAGATGAATTATATCGCGGGTTTTGCCATGACCTGGTGGGGATTTATCATGGGCGTGGTCGTGTTGATTCTAACGGTTTCAGGCTGGGTGATCTATCGTTTCCGCCAGACCCGCGCCTTGACGATGGCGCAGTTCTTTGAAATCCGCTATAGTCGAAATTTCAGGATTTTTGCAGGGATTATTGCCTTCCTCTCCGGGATCATTAATTTCGGGATTTTTCCTGCTGTGGGCGCTCGTTTTTTCATTTACTTTTGCGGCTTGCCCCAGACCGTTCCCCTGTTCGGAATTGAAATCTCGACGTTTGCCTTGATCATGATCATCATCCTTGGTCTGGCATTATTTTTCGTTTTCTCTGGCGGACAAATTGCAGTTATGATCACTGATTTTCTGCAAGGGACATTTGTCAATATCGTCTTCATCATTGTCATCATTTTTCTATTGATCACGATTGATTTTTCAAAAATTTTTGAAGCGCTTCAGAGTGCTCCACAAAATAAGTCACTCATTAATCCTTTCAAGACAGGTGAGGTAGAAGCGTTCAACATCTGGTATTTTCTAATCGGCGTATTCGGAGCGATTTATAGCACGCTTTCCTGGCAGGGGACGATGGCATATAACAGCTCTGCCAGAAGCGCGCATGAAGCGAAAATGGGGAGCGTGCTGTCCAATTGGCGCGGCATCCCAATGGCGTTGCTGTTTCTCTTTGTGCCCGTCTGCGCTTATACAATCATGCATCATCCTGAATTTTTGAACCATGCGACTGCGGTGAATTCAATTGTAACTACGGTTGACGCCAAAGCCATTCAAAGCCAACTGACGGTGCCGATGGTTTTAGCAAATCTGTTCCCCATCGGACTGATGGGCGCTTTTACCGCTGTCATGTTAGCGGCTTCCATCGGATGCATCGATACCTATCTGCATTCGTGGGGCAGTATTTTCATCCAGGATGTGATTCTTCCGCTGCGAAAAAAACCGCTTCCCAAAGAACAGCATATTCGTGCCTTGCGATTATCGATTTTTGGCGTGGCAGTGTTCATTTTTTTCTTTAGCCTGCTATTTAAGCAGAGCGAATATATTCTCATGTTTTTTGCCATCACTGGCGCAATCTATGCGGGAGGTTCAGGCTCAGTCATCATTGGCGGACTTTATTGGAAGCGCGGTACCACGGCAGCCGCGTGGGCTGCCATGATTACGGGTTCGTCTGTTGCTGTCGGCGGAATTATCATTCATCAATTGGTGAAAGATTTTTTTATCAATGGTCAGTGGTTCTGGCTCATCGCTATGGTCAGTGCTGTCGTCGTCTATTTTGCTGTTTCACTGTTGGGAAGAAAACAGGTGTTCGATATGGATAAGCTGCTGCATCGAGGCAAATACCTGGTCAAAGAGGAATACCAGATATTGAACGCCCAACCTGTCAAAGGGCTGAGAATGCTCGGCATGGGAAAAGAATTTAGTCGCAGCGATAAGATTATTTATATCGCGACGTATGTCTGGATTTTGCTCTGGGCAGGAATTTTTATCGTCGGCACGATTTATAATCTGACCCATGATGTTGCTGATCTGACCTGGATGAAATTCTGGTATTGGTACCTTGGCATCAATATCGCATTAGCCATCATTGTCGTGTTCTGGTTCACGATTGGCGGAGTTCGAGATGTGAAAGCATTGTTCCGAAGATTGGGGACGATGGAACGAGATGACAAAGACGATGGATCTGTCAGTAGGATAAATTGACAATTTGTCCTACCAGGAGAAAAAGTGGAACGATACAAAAACAATCCAATTATCACGCGAAAAAATATCCCAGCAATCCCACCCCATCTGGTGGATGTGTCTTCGGTTTTCAATCCCGGCGCGATTAAATTTGGGGACAAATATTTACTCATGCTGCGAGTTCAAAATCGTGGTCGGGAAACTTTTTTACTCACTGCCCAAAGTGATAATGGAATCCATTTTCATATTTACAATAAGCCTGTCCACTTTAAAGGCATTGAAAATGTCCCTGGAAAAATCTACCATTGCTACGATCCACGGATTACAAAAATTGATAATATTTATTGCATCATGTTCGCCATGGATCTGGATTCAGGCTGTCGATTGGGATTGGCACAAACAGTCGATTTTGAAAATTTTGAATTCATGGGCATTGTCTCTGAAGATGATAATCGGAACGGCGTCCTGTTTCCCGAAAAAATGAATGGCAAATACCTCCGCCTGGATCGACCGAACAAAGTCCAACTGCAAGACGGTCCCACCTCTGGCAGTGCGATTTGCCTTTCCGAGTCCGACAATCTGTTGCACTGGCAAACTGTTGGAGTTGTTGCCAGCGGCAGGTTTCATTATTGGGATGAGCTGATCGGTGCAGGTCCGCCGCCGATTAAAACCGAGCAGGGCTGGCTGCAAATTTATCATGGCGTGGCGACTCATTTTGGCAGCTCCAATATTTATCAGGCAGGCGTGATGCTGCTCGATCTGGAAAATCCATTGAAGGTCATCAGTCGCAGTCGGTACAATATTCTTGAACCACGAGAGATGTATGAGTTGGTGGGACAGGTGCCGAATGTTGTTTTCCCTAGCGGGGCGATTGTGAATGAATTCGATGCCAAAGGATTTGCCAAATTAGAAAGTCGGATTTTTATTTATTATGGTGCGGCGGATACATGTGTGGGATTAGCGATTTCAACAATTAAAACGTTGCTTAAGCTTGCAATGACAGAATAGATCTGGTACAGATTTATGATGATTATTTTGAATGCGAAAGCTCTAACCTGAAATTTTCTTAAAATGCAAAGACCGCTAGGAAGTCACCCTGCTTTTTGATCCAGTTCTTATAAAAAATCCAATTCCAACATTCCCCAGAGCGGAAAAATTGAGCGTACTTTTCATGGCATTTATTCAAAAGATAAAAAAAATCCTTCCGAAAGTTCATTACTTTCGGAAGTATTAGATACCCAATGCTTCGTCATGGATGACTACTGAAGCATCATAAATGTTGATTCACTAATTTTTCTTATCTTCACGAATCTCGCGTCGATCTTCTCGCAGCTCTTTCCTATCCTCTTTCTTCTCCCGGATGCCCATATTAATTTCCTGCTGTGATAGATCTAAATATTTTTCGAGCAGACTGCTCTGTTTTTCTTGCAAAATTTTATCTCCTTTTTTGCCGGGATCATCAATTTCTTTTTGCAGGGCGACAAGCTCTTTCGCGACAGCCTTTTTCTGAAGCAGCAACTCTTCAGTCTTTTTGGCATCACGAA
>JALOPY010000392.1 GCA_025453735.1 bacterium
TTTGCCCTCGCTGGTCGTGTCACTGACTGCCGCAACCAATTGATCGAAAACAATGCCGCTTAAATCCACAACCGAGATTTGTTTGGATTTTTCGGATTTTAATGTCATCAATAAACCAGGACCAATGGAAAGAATGATAATGAACAGCGGCGTCAGCACAGTCCCGATGATGAAGCCTTTGGTCTTCACTCGGGTGAGGAATTCTCGTTTGAAAATCGTCCATAATTTATTCATGGGTCACCTCCCCTTGTTTTTTGGTCACGGTTTCGATGAAAATCTCGTGCAGCGATGGTTCCATAATTTCAAATTTCGAGATATCCACTTCTTTGATCGCCTCCTGCAAAATCTGCTTCACAGCAACTTTTTCAGCCGGATAAATTTCTAAAAATTTACCTCGATCCTCGAAATGTTTTACCAGCGATGGATTATTGATGAATTTTGCTTTGCCTTCATATTCCATGCGGATCGCATTGCTTCCGAATTTTTTCTTGATTTGTTTCAACTCGCCGCTGAGCACGGCTTTGCCATGATTGATGAGACAGATGGAATCGCATAATTTTTCCACCTGCTCCATCATGTGCGTTGAAAAAATGATAGTTGCTCCATCCTTTTTTTGCTCCAGCATGATGTCCTTGATCAATTCTGAATTGACCGGATCGAGACCAGAGAACGGCTCATCGAGAATGATCAATTTGGGCTCGTGGAGGATAGTGCCGATAAACTGAACCTTCTGCTGCATTCCTTTGGAGAGCACTTCGCATTTTTTATTAATATAGTCGATCAGCTCGAATCGCTCCAGCCAGGCTTTGATTTTTTCTTTTGATTGCGACGGCTTTATGCCTTTCATCTCCGCAAGAAACGAAAGCAACTCCCCAACTTTCATTTTGCGATACAAGCCCCGCTCCTCAGGCAAATAGCCGACCTGGTCGAGCTGCTTCTGGGTGTTAGGCTTGCCATTAATCAAGATTTTTCCCTGATCGGGAATAATGATATCCATGATCATCCGGATCGTCGTGGTTTTGCCCGCGCCATTTGGTCCCAGCAGGCCAAAAATTTCGCCCTCCGGCAATTCCAAACTCAAATCCTGGACCGCGTGGACATCATTGAAAGATTTGTACACATGGTAGATGGTTAATACTGACACGTTTCCCTCCTGATTGATAATTTTTGATTAGACTATAAAAGTTTTGAGATTTTCGAGATCGTTACTTTATGAAATAATTTCCCTACAATGAGAAACAGAGGAGGCGGAGATCACGCGGAGTTTTAGTACTGTCAAAAAATATTTTAAAAAAAATCTCCGTAATTTTCCGTTAACTCTGTTACTCCTTGTTTGAAAGACCTCAAAGGTCTTCGAGACCTTTGAGGTCTCTATGGCTTAATGCCATATCGCTTCAACTTCCGATGGAGATTCGGGCGATCGGTCTGCAAGTTGGCAGCCATGCGAGACACATTGCCATCGGTCTTCTTGAATTCCTGAAGCAATAATTGGCGCTCGAAATTTTCGACTCGTTCACGCAGCGAAGCGCCTGCGTCATCGAACTGCTGATTCGGAGCAAGCAGTCGATACTGCCGGGCATACGATTCGGGAAGAATCATGAGGACATCGTGACTACGGATTTCTTCAGCATCGGTCATGATCATCAGCCGTTCGATAAAATTTTTCAACTCTCGCACATTGCCGGCCCAGGAAAAATTGATCATCGGGAGCAGCGCATCTTCAGCGATGTTCACCTGCTTTTTTCCGTTCCGGAGACAATAATTCGAAATAAAGTGACGCACCAGGATGGGAATATCCTCCCGTCGTTCTCTGAGGGAAGGAACGCGAATGGGGATGACATTGAGCCGGAAAAATAAATCATCCCGAAAATTGCCGTGCTGAATTTCCTGACGCAGGTCTTTATTGGTGGCAGAGATCATCCGAATATCGAACGCAATCGGAGTCGTGCCGCCAACCCGGAGGAATTCGTTCTCCTGCAATACCCGCAGCAGCTTTGCCTGGGATTCCAGCGACAGATCGCCAACTTCATCCAGCAACAGCGTGCCTTCATTCGCTTCTTCAAACATTCCGATTTTTTTACGAATTGCGCCAGTAAAAGCCCCTTTCTCATGACCGAACAGCTCGCTTTCGATCAAGTCTTTTGGAATAGCTGCACAATTGACCTTGACAAATGGCTTGTGTTTTCGATTGCTTTTCTCATGAATTTCCCTTGCGACCAACTCCTTGCCGGTGCCGTTCTCGCCGTAAATCAAAATTCGTCCCTCGGAAGGCGCGGCACGCTCGATCTCCTGGCGTAATTTTTCCATAGCAGAGGAATTGCCCACCATCTGGTAATCGTACTCCACCAGCTTTTTGAGGCTCGCCATCTCCTTGAGCATCTGCTGCTGGCTTTCGATGTTTTGAATTTCGAGCAGCACCTTATCCGGATTCAATGGCTTTTCGAGAAAATTATACGCTCCCAGTCTGGTTGCCTTCACGGCAATTTGCAGATCAGCATGCCCGCTGATCATGATCACTTTTTGATCCGGTTTTGCTTTTTTCAATTGCTCCAGCACCTGCAAACCATCTTTCCCCGGCAACATCACGTCGAGAAAGATCAGGTCGAAATACTCATCCATCGCGGTTTGCAGCCCGGACGTTCCATCGAAGCAGATTTTGGCGTGATGGCCATTGTCGGAAAGGAAGCCAGACAGCGAAGCGCCGATATTTTTTTCATCGTCGATGATCAGGGTTTTTAGTGGCATTGTGTCTCACATTTTTTATCAATCATCATGAGCATAAACTGACAATTTGTGATCGCTTAAAAAGGCAATTGAACAACAAAAAAATGACCATTGAAATGATGTTTAATTTTAAAGATGCTGAATGCGCTGAGCTCGTCCGGATTGAAGACGATTTCAAGTCTGGTAAGAATAAATTTTTCATCTTCAGCGCTGTGCAAGGGCAAAAGAAAGCTCAACGTGTTGTCCTTTATTTCAGGATATTTTTTCGGATTCAAAATATTCCCCTCAGCCTTTACTTCGGTCATAATCCTGAATCTCAGTTTTACCGATGCTTTATCAATGTTTCTGACTTTGCTGAAATTCTGTTGCTGTGAAAAAAGTGAGGTCAAAGTTTGCTTGAATTCGGCTGATATTTCCTGCCCGCTTTCTCGCAATCGTTCATCTAAAACTTGAGAGAATGATTGACTGATCAAATTTTCAATACTGACTGTTTCAAAAAAGCTGCCATTAACAAGACAAACTTTGGTGTTCTGATTTTTTTTGCCTCTGACCAGGTAGTACACATCTCTATCATGCAGTGAAAGTATATCATCACCTGCTTCTTCCATCTGCTTTTTAATAATGCTGTTTTCACCAAGAATAATGTCTTGAATTTTTTTGTTTCGTGATGGAATTGTCGAATTGAATGACGATACAGAATACGAAGATCGATCTTTCAATTCAATCAACTCCCCGCCTGTAAACATGCTTTTATCTTTATTAAGCCGAATTGCCAGATCAGGAAAAATGCCTGTATTTTTGCAGGATAATAATTTTTCATTAAAAGGAAACTGATCTAACCTGCTGCACGTTTTGAGAACTTGCCGGTTTTCAGTCAAGGAGCGGAAAAAATGATAAATTGAGTACATTATGCCTCAAATAATTTTAGTGATTTTTCTTTTCGAGTAGTGGATAACTGAATATTAGTGTCACATATCTCATTCAAGTTTTCTGTATTTTGATAATCCTTATGAAACCTGAGTACGCTATCTGCTGAACTGATATTTTGCAGTCTGTCCTGGATACACGTTATATTATCCGAATCGATTTCTATTCCGATGGGCTTTCTTTTGAATTGTTCAGCGACTACCAATGTCGTTCCGGTTCCTGCAAACGGATCGAGCACCGTGTCTCCAATTTTTGTCGAAGAAAGAATTATTCTCACTAAAAGCGCAATTGGCGACTGCTGCTTATGAAAACGATCTCCGGTTTCTGTTCTGATCGCCTCATCACCGGCAAAATATCCTGAAGTCA
>JALOPY010000393.1 GCA_025453735.1 bacterium
CAGCTCTGGCAGAGCTATGCCCAATATGTTGTCAATGGTCAGCGAAGCGCCACGATGCCACTGGCTCAGTTGCAGGATATCGGAAAAAAAATTTATCACTATTTTGGCTTGACTGGCTTGTTTAATGCATTATTTTCGCTGCCAGCCATTCATGTAAATTTCATCGTTGACAGCGCGGTCATGCCGTGGCACTGGGCAATGCAGCCAGAGACTGGCAATTTTCTTTGCGAAAAACTTCCTCTTGGCATCACCTTTGTTGAAAAAGAAAAAGGCGCTGAACAGGATGCTGTCAAGCAGAAAATGCGTGGGACAATAGAACCAACTTCTGCTCCAAATGCCGTGCTGTTTTACGGCGATTGGCAAGGACATGCCAGAGAGCTAAAACAGGTAGCGAAGGAAATCAACGAGATTAAATCCCTGCTGGAGCAGCAAAAATTTCACGTTGTTACCGTTCACCAGGATTGTGATCGATTTGCCGAAACGATCCAGGAAAGCTATCATCAGGGAAAAAATCTTCGCTTGATTCACTATTCAGGGCATATCGAAAATAACATGCTGGCGCTGGCAGAAGATGAATATTTTGCTGTGAGCTTTCTGAAGCAGGCGTATGGTCTATCTCTGGCATCTCGCCCCATAGTATTTTTCAATGGCTGCCGCTCGGGTCAGTTAGAAGAATCCAGGCAAAAGCATGAGAGCCTCGCAACCGAATTTTTGGACTGCGGCGCCTCAGCCTGTATCGTCACCCATTTTCGAGTGCCAGAGCTTTCGGCCAAAAATTTTGCGTTGCGGTTTTATCATTACTTGATCAACCAGCGGCTCACCGTAGGGCAGTCATTGCAGCACGCCCGACTCGATATGGCAAAGCCTGAATTTGCTGAAGCGTCTGATCCTGAATTCGATATTACCAGATATTTTTATAATTTGTATGGCGATGCGATGGTGAAATATTAAAGGGATTAATTTGCGTGCTAATTTCGTTTATTAAAACAGGATTATTGCCGTGCCGATAAGCGATCAAGACGATTTCGATCTGATTCGAAACTACCAACGCGGAGTGGAGCAGGCCTTTACTGATCTGTTTTTGAAATATTATCCGCTGGTCTATAAAATTTTCATTATGAAAGGCATTCCTCAAGCCGAGGCTGAGGATTTGACGACGGAAATTTTTATCAAGCTGATCGAGGCGCTAAAAACCTATCGGTTCGAAAAACCGTTTCAGCACTATTTAAAACGAGTCGTTCGCAATCGCATTTTTGACTATTATAGACAAAAAAAATTAGAATGGCTACCGTTGGATTTGCAACAACGAATACCCATTCCCATTAACGAAGCTGATCAATTTGATCTTGAGCAGATTATCGATCACTGTCTGCAAAAGATTAAGAGCCTGATTCGTCGAGCAATTATTTTATCCTGGCTGGAAGGGTATAAAAGAAGACAAATTGCTGAGCTACTCAATTTGCCGATTGGATCGGTGCATTCAAATTTAGAACGTGGGAAAAGTCAGTTTCGGAATTGCATTCAGGAGAATTTGCAGTGAGACATTTAAGTCAGGCAGAACTGGTGCTTTATCAGGGAAAAATTGGACTATCTTCTGCACAAAAAAAGATGGTGGCAGACCATTTGCTAATTTGCGACCAGTGTCGCATCAAATTAAGTGAACTTCAAAACGATACAAAAAGAATGTCTAAAGATAATTTGAAAGCATGTCAGCAATTCCAGAATAGCCTGGCATCTTACATCGATGGCGAGCTGGATGCTCGAAACGCCACAACTATAAAAGAACATCTTAACGAATGTGACCGATGCCAGCATCTTTATCAGTTAGCTGTTGATTTGCCAGATTGGGAAGACCTTGCTACTGCCGCAGTTGAAATTCCAGTGAGCGTTCAGGAAAAAATTGAAGGAGCAGTTTTCCATGCTATCAAAAAAGATACGCTGAAAGCGCCAACCAAAAGGGCATCTGAAAAAATAGCCTCAGCCATCGAAGACATGGTAACAGAGTTGATCCTCAGCTTCCGTCCCATCATTCCTGCCACGGTCTTTCGAGGAGAGAGTTTGGACGAATTGAAAGTCATCGAACATCCTGGCGGCGATCTGCATCTGGAGACGGGATTAAAAAACGTGACCCTGGCGCTTACCTCAATTTTTGAGGAATTCTCAGTGCAAGGTCAAACCGATGAACATGGAGAAATTGTTTTTAAAAATTTAGCCAGAGGAGAATATGTTGCCAGTGTATCGGGCTACCGATTAGCAGGTGTAAAGATAAAAAAGCAACCAGAAAAATAAAGTTGGCAATTTGGCCAACAGACTGGAATTAAGCCGTCAGGCTTTTATTTCGTCAAATCAAATTTACAAACTTGCCCCAATCCTGAAAACAGGGTTGGGGATTTTTTTTGTTTTTTTCAAGACGACTGGATTAAAAGGGTCGGCGAATCCGTTTAGAGTAATGACAGTCGATAGATCAAAAAGAATGTTTAAACTCTAGGAGGTGTCAGATGATCGCGCAAAAAAATTTTAAGCACGTTGTCATGATTTTCTTGACATTATTTTGTATTGGAACAATCGAAGTTCAGGCGCAAACAGATTTTGCCAAGCATCTTATTTCTGAAAACGCAATTCGCGTTGCCTATGTTCGTGCCGCTGACATTGATCGCGATGGCGATATCGATGTTGCCAGCACCTCGTCCGATGCCGATCTGGTCGCCTGGTGGGAAAATAATGGAAGCTATAGCTTTACAAGACATGATATTGATACCCAATCGCCTTTTCCAAATTTTATTGTTCTCGCCGATCTGGATCAAGATTTGGATATGGATGTGATTACGACTGACCATCAAGATCACCTGGTGATTTGGTATGAAAACGATGGTAACCAAAATTTTAAGCGACACGATATTGTTACTCAATTTTTGCAGCCATCGTCAGTCTATGTAATCGATCTGGACCAGGATGGTGATTTAGATCTTTTAGCCACTGCCTGGGCATCGGGTGAACTCGCCTGGTTCGCGAATGATGGTAGTCAACATTTTCAAAAGCATGTTTTTGGTCAAAATTTCTTTTATGCTCGATTCATTTACCCAGGAGATTTAGATAATGATGGCGACCTGGATATTGTCACATCAGGAGCTTATCTGGGTTTAAGTTTTGACTGGTGGGAAAATGATGGAAATCAAAATTTCACACACCATAATTTAGATAATCAAATTGATGCTGCCCAAATCGTACTTATTGACATTGATCAAGACAATGATCTGGATATTCTTAATCCTTCGGTGGCTACAAATCAGATCATGTGGTGGGAAAATGATGGCAACAAAAATTTTCAAAAACATATCGTCGAAGAAAATTTCCTCGATGCACATGGCGCAAATGCAGCCGATCTCGATGGCGATGGAGACATCGATCTTATTGGTTGTTCTCCATCAGGAAAAATTGTCGCCTGGTGGGAAAATGATGGCCAACAGAATTTTTTAAAACATATCATTGACGCCAATCTTGAAAGCTCGATATTTATTGAACTTTGTGATATGAATGAGGATGGCGCAAATGATATTGTAACCCAATCCATTCCTAATAACACAATTGTCTGGTACGAAAATCGGATGAAACCAGCCGTCATTTCTGCTGCAGTTAAATTTTTACCTCCTTTTTTGAATTCGAAAATAAAATTTGGATTTATTACCAGTTTAATCGAACTACCTGATCCGTACGATGTCCCAAAAATAGATCGAGGTTCCATAAAAATTACTTCAATTGATGAGGAAAAATTGACAATGCCTATTGGGGCAGAGAATTGGCCTTGGTTTATCTTCGATTATAATCGGAATGGAAAAGACGAGCTCATCGTATTTTTCAGTCGCAACAAAATGATTGAAGCTGTCGGAGATCGAACTGGGTGGCTGGATTTTACTCTAACGGGATCTGTCGAAGGAAAAACATTCCAGGGCAGTGATTCAATCCGAGTTTTTAATTGGAAATGCCCAAGCCACCTGGAAAAAAGTAGTGCTGAATAT